>CAMZFO010000015.1 GCA_947306125.1 uncultured Clostridia bacterium
CCCCACTTGTTAGTATTATACCACATGTCTAACAAATGGGGTGCAGTTCACAATGCCGGGAGTTTTTCTTTTCCGCCCTCAATAAGCTATTTACATTTTCCGGCTCCGGTGGTACAATATTCGGGAAGATTTTTAACCTGACGCCGTGACGTCGGCAAGATCCGCCGCCGGGGAACCGGCTTATTAAATGTACATCGGGATCCGTGCCGTCGGGCGGGGATCCTTTTTCATTCGATCGGGGGCGGCAATGGAATTCAAGTCCGAAATAATGACCGAAGCGGAAGCGAACCGCTCGCTGGCGCGCATCACGCACGAGATAATCGAGCGCGATCACGGCACGGCGGGGATAGTCCTCCTCGGGATCAAGCGCCGCGGGCTGCCTCTGGCAAAGCGCATCGCCCAAAATATCGAGCGCTTCGAGGGCGTATCCGTGCCGACGGGCTTTATTGACGTGACGCTCTACCGGGACGACCTGACCGAGACCGCCGATCTGCCGGACGCGGGAGAAACGCATATCCCCTGCCCCATCGGGGGCAGGACGGTGGTGCTCGTGGACGACGTGATATTCACGGGGCGCACCGCGCGCGCGGCGATAGAGGCCGTATTCGCGCACGGCCGTCCCGCCATGATACAGCTTGCCGTGCTCATCGACCGCGGGCACAGGGAGCTGCCCATCCGCCCGGATTTCGTGGGCAAGAACATACCCACCGCGAAGCACGAGCTCATCGCCGTCACCGTTCCGGAGATAGACGGGGCTCCGCTCGGGGTGAAGCTCTTTTCCAGATGACCCTCCTCTTTTTCAAGGGGCGATCATAAAAAATTCAGAAGGAGAAACAAAATGAACCTCATCTACAACGTAAAGGACAAGCCTAAGTTCGGTCAGTGCATAGTGTTTGCCTTCCAGCAGCTTCTGGCGATAATGGCAGCGACCATTGCCGTTCCCGCCATAGTGGGCAACGGTATGTCCGCCTCCGCCGCTCTGGTCGGCGCGGGCGTGGGCACCATAGTCTATCAGCTCTTCACAAGGTTCCGCAGCCCCGTGTTCCTGGGCTCGTCCTTCGCATTTTTAAGCTCCATGTTCGCCGCCTTCGCGGGCGCCGCGTCCATGAGCGTCGGTTATCTCGGCCTCATCATCGGCGCGTTCTTCGCCGGTCTCGTATACGTCGTGATCGCCCTCATAGTCAAGGCGGTAGGCGTTAAGTGGATCTCCAAGCTCATGCCCGCCGTCGTTATCGGCCCGACCGTCGCCATTATCGGCCTCTCCCTTGCAGGCAACGCCGTCGGCGACATGATGAAGGGCGACGTCGCGGTGGAAGGCGCGGCGGTAGCATCCCCCTTCATAGCTCTCATCTGCGCTCTCGTGACCCTCTTCGTGGTCATTCTCTGCTCCACCTACGGCGGCAAGAAGATAAGGCTCATACCCTTCATAATCGGCATACTCGCGGGCTACGTCGTGGCGCTCATATTCACCCTCATCGGCAACGCGAACAATATCGACGCCCTGAAGATAATCGACTTCACCCCCTTCAAGAATCTTGCCGAGGGCGGCGTCTCATTAAAGACCTTCATTTCCCTGCCCGACCTCACCGCCATCAAGGCCTGGAACGGCTGGGGCGAGCTCACCGGCGCCTATATCGGCACAATAGCCGTGGCTTATATCCCCGTCGCTTTCGTCGTATTCGCCGAGCATATCGCGGATCATAAGAACCTTTCCTCCATTATCGGCAAGGATCTGCTTGAGGATCCCGGCCTCTCCCGCACCCTGCTGGGCGACGGTATCGGCTCCTTCGTGGGCGCCGTTTTCGGCGGCTGCCCCAACACCACCTACGGCGAATCCATAGGCTGCGTGGCCATCACCGGCAACGCCTCCGTGATCTCCATCACCTATGCCGCCGTGCTCGCCGTGATCGTGGCCTTCATCAGCCCCTTCGTCGCGTTCCTCGATTCCATCCCCGCCTGCGTCATGGGCGGCGTCTGCATGACCCTTTACGGCTTCATTGCGGTCTCCGGTCTTAAGATGCTCCAGCCCGTCGACCTCAACGAGAACCGCAATCTCTTCGTCGCCTCCGTCATTCTGATCGCCGGCGTCGGCGGGCTCGCGCTGAACTTCAATTTGAAGGGCGGCCAGGTCATCACCGTCACCTCCGTCGCATGCGCGCTGATACTCGGCATCGTGACCAACCTGATGCTTGCAAAGAAGAAGGAGATCCCCGGCCACGAGGAGCCCCAGCAGCTCATTAAATAAAAAGAACCAACGAAAAACGGCGTCCGGATCATGCGATCCGGGCGCTTTTTCACGCACATTTATTCAGAACGCCAAGCTAACAAAACGAATGCAATGAATATGCGCTTATAATTCCGTTGGAAAATTTTATTTGAAAATTTCGTCGTGCCGTATTGATAGTGTTGTGAATCAGTAGTATAATTTATATAGAGTGAATACTTGAAAAAGCTCACTTTCATTCGATGTATGACGTATAATGCGTCATGTCGATTATAAGACCCATGCAGCACTTGCGGAGCATTTACGCATCACATCCCGCTCCCGGACAAAGTCCCCGCTGCTATTGAGATCAAATAATTGTATAGAAAGGAGCTCATTATCATGAAAAGCATTGTAAAAAAGAGCCTTGCTCTGCTGCTTGCGGGGCTAATCCTTGCGGGCTTTGCGGGATGCATAAGCCCCGGCGCGGATAAGCCCGGGATCGAGCCCGAGATCACTTCGGTTCCTTCCGAGGCTCCGACCGAAGCGTCCTCCGGCGCTCCGTCGGAGGACTATCCCCTTCCCGAGAATCCCGATGCAGTCGGCGACTGCGTCAAGGACGCGGAGGTGCTGCTGCATATCCCCTACGGCGATGAAAAGGAGGGCGTCGGTCTGACAGGCCCCGACGCGGAGCGCGATTGGTATAACGGACCGGAGAGCTTTACCGTGGCTGACGGCAAAATCTATCTTCTCGACACCATAAAGCGCCGTGTGATAGTTTCCGACGGTGAAACCACCGACTATATCGACATTTCCGAGCCCCTCGCATACTGGACTCAAATAGCCGTCATCGGCGACAAGCTTTACTTAGGCGACTCTTCGGAGGAGATCCCCGTGCTTGCGGTTTTCGATATGACGGGCAATAAGCTTGAAGATATAGAGTTGCCGGACAGGATGATGGAAAACGGCATATCCAAGCTCTTTACAAGCAACGGCCATCTTGCGATTTACGACAACGAGCTCGTTTTCTATAAAATGGAAGACGATGGGTTCTCGGAGGTGTACGATATCGGCGTCGATCCCGTCGCCGAGCCGAAATTCACTGTGACCTTCGGCGATAACGAGATCGGCCTGGATACGGGAGATAACACCCGCCCCGGGGTGCAAATGATCCGGGACGACCGCATCTATCTGGAGGTGTTGGGCTATGATCCCGACGCCGATACCGAGTCGATCCGGGAGGTCAGCTATCGCGTATACGACTTCTCCGGCAAGCTTCTCGGAGCTACGGCAGTCGACCGCAGAGAGCTCTTTACCCTTTCCGGATCCAAAATGTACGTTTCTCCCGAGGGCGAGCTTTACGTCATGTGCTGTATGAAGGACGGCGTTTACGTCACCAAGCCCCATCTGCGCGCGGAATAGCTTCGCGCCTTGGACAATAATCGAATAAGCAGCGCGTTTGCGGCAGGGAAAACCCTGCCGCTGTTTTATTAATAATGTTTGAATCATCCCATGTTTTATGCTATAATAAAATTTGGAGGTATATGGTCATGCTTTACGGGCTCCTCAAGGGGATAAGGACGCTTTCGGTGATGGGTATGTGCAAGAACGCGGGCAAGACCACGGTCTTGAACTCCCTGATCGGCGAGTGCGGCGCGCGGGGCGAGCTTTTGGGGCTCACCTCGATAGGGCGCGACGGCGAGCGGAGCGACCTTGTGACCAATACCAAAAAGCCCGAGATATTCGTGCAGGAAGGGACGCTCATTGCGACCGCCGAAACGCTTTTGAAGGAGGGGGATATCTCCCTTGAGGTGCTTGATACGACCGGGCTTCCGACCCCGATGGGTCAGATCGTGATAGTCCGGGCGAGGTCGGCGGGCTTCGTGCAGCTCGGCGGCGCCTCCATAACAGAGCATCAGAAGCTCCTGCGCGATTCGCTCTTCGGCTTCGGAGCGGAGCGGGTCATAATCGACGGGGCTTTGAGCCGCAAGTCATTGGGCGCTCCCGCCCTCTGCGACGGAGTAATATTGAGCTCCGGCGCCTCCTACGACCCGGATATTCGCCTGACCGCCGAGGACACCGCCTATTTTGCAAGGCTTTTCACCCTGCCGGGCTATAACGGCCCCGCCTCCGAAACGCGTTTTACGGCGGTAAAGGCGGGAGAATGCTCCGGCGCGGAGGAACTGAACCCGCTTATCCCCCGCTTGAAGGAGGGCGCCGAGGCGCTCGTCATACGCGGAGCCGTGACGGACAGCACGGCGGCGGCGCTCGCGAATATAGGCAAGCTTTTGAAGGACACCCTCATAGTCTGCGAGGACGCCTCGCGCCTGCTTCTGAAGCGCGCCTCGTTTGAAAAGCTCATGCGGTTTACACGCGGCGCCGCGGTGCTGAACGAGACCCGCCTCATCGCCGTGACTGTCAACCCCTTCTCCGCCTACGGCACGCATTACGATAAGGACGAATTCCGGGAAAGGGTCGCTTCCGCGCTCGAAAGCGCAGGGCTTCGGATTCCCGTTCTGGACGTAAAAGATGTTTGATCAGAATCAGCTTAATTCAATAGGCTTCCGCTTCGTGACAGACAGCATAGAGCTCAACACCCCCTACGGCGAGGAGCTTGCGCGAAGGCCCCGCTTTTACGGGCGGAGCGAGCTTGACGCGCTCAAGTCCGAGCAGAGGAACGTCGCCGCGCTCATGCGGGCCGTCAGCGAGCGGCTCCCGGAGGTCAACTCCCTCATGCGCCTTCTGATGCCCGTTAAGGACATCCGCCGCTCCATAGCTTCGCTTGAGCTGCGCACGCTCACGGAGGTGGAGCTTTTCGAGATAAAGCGCTTCCTGCTGCAGCTCGAGCTCATCGCCCCGCAGCTTGATAAGCTCGGCGTACTGCTTGAAAATATCCGCGTCACGGCTATGCCGAAGGCGCTCGACATTATCGATCCCGAGGGGCTGCGGTCGCCCTCGTTCTACGTTTCCGACCGCCTCTCGCCAAGGCTTTCACGGATACGCCGCGAACGGAAGCTCGTTGACGAGCGCATGAAGAAGGGCGAGGATACTGCCGAGCTCGTGCTTCAGCGCACCCGGCTCGCCGCAGAGGAGGAGGACGCCAACGCCGAGGCCCGCGGCGAGCTCTGCACGCGGCTGAGGCCCTATATGGATGAGCTTCTGCAAAACGCCGCCTCCATTGGCCGGCTGGACCTCGCTCTGGGCAAGGCGCGGCTGGCGGAGCGCTTCGGCGCGGTGCTGCCCGAGGTAGGCTCGGACGAATTCCGCATAGAGGGCATGAGCAATCCGCGCATCGCGGAGGCGCTTTCGCAAAAGGGGCGCTCATTCGTGCCCGTCTCATTGGAGCTCACGCCGGGCTCCGTCGTCATCACCGGAGCCAATATGGGCGGCAAATCGGTCGCAATAAAGACTCTCGCGCTGAACGCCGCGCTCGCCATGTGCGGCTGGCCGGTATTCGCCGAGGAGGCGCACCTGCCGTGTCTGGATGATATGTTCATACTGAGCGAGGACCGCGAGGACGCCATGAGCGGGCTTTCGAGCTTCGGAGGCGAGATGAAGGCCTTCGACAGCATGCTCCGCGAGACGGAGAAAAAGGAGGCCGTGCTCGTGCTCCTGGACGAATTCGCAAGGGGCACGAACCCCCACGAGGGCGCGGCTCTCGTCAGGGCGGCGGCAAAGCTCTTTAACAACAGGAGCAATTCCTACGCCGTTATCGCCACCCATTTCGACGGCGTGGCAAGGCTCGCCAAAAAGCACTATCAGGTGGCGGGCCTGCGGCACGCGGACGCCGAGGCGCTGCGGGCAAGGGTTTTAACGGGCAGCACGGACGCGCTGGCGGAATTCATGGATTACGGGCTCTACCCCGTCTCCCCGGACGAGGAACCCCCGCGCGACGCCGTGACGATAATACGCGCTCTGGGCGTGAGCCGGGAGTTTTCAAATTTGATAGACATTTAGGCTATAGATCGGAGGAAACAAAATGCACGAAATAAAGCTTTACAACACCGAGACCCGCACCGTCGAGCCCGTGAAGACTCACGAGCCCGGCCGTCTCACGATGTATACCTGCGGCCCGACCGTTTATCATTACGCGCACATAGGCAATCTGCGCACCTACATAATGGAGGACGTGCTTGAAAAGCTGTTCGCCTACGCGGGCTATGAGGTCAAGCGCGCCATGAACATAACCGACGTGGGGCATCTGACGAGCGACGCCGACACGGGCGCGGACAAGATGCTCGAGGGCGCAAAGCGCGAGGGCAAGACGGCGATGGAGATAGCGAGGTTCTATACCGAGGCCTTCTTCGGAGACTGCAAAAAGCTCAATATAAAAATACCCGATATCGTCGTCCCCGCGACGAGCTGCATTGACGATTTCATCGCGCTCATACAGGTGCTCTTCGATAAGGGCTGCGCCTATATGGCGGGCGGCAACGTGTATTTCGACACCTCCAAGGCGGTCGATTACTACCGCCTGACCGGGCATTCCGCCGATTCGCTGATGGTGGGCGTGCGCGATGACGTCACCGAGGACTCCAACAAGCGCAACAAATCCGATTTCGTGCTCTGGTTCACCGAGTCCAAATTCGGCGAGCAGGAGCTCCGCTGGGATTCCCCCTGGGGCTACGGCTACCCCGGCTGGCATATAGAGTGCTCCGCGATAAGCCTCAAGTACCTCGGCGAATACCTCGATATCCACGCGGGCGGAGTCGACAACATATTCCCCCATCACACCAACGAGATCGCCCAGTCCGAGGCCGCGATAGGGCACGAATGGTGCTCCCACTGGTTCCATCCGAGGCATCTGAACGACAAGTCGGGCAAGATGAGCAAATCCAAGGGCGGCATACTGACCGTGTCCGTGCTGGAGGAGGCGGGCTACAAGCCCCTTGCCTACAGGCTTTTCTGCCTGCAGAGCCACTATATGAAGCAGCTCGTGTTCAGCTATGAATCGCTGGCGAACGCCGCCTCCGCATACGATAAGCTCCTGTCACGCGCCGCCTCGATAAAGGCCGCCGCCGAAAAGGCGCAGGAGGAGCCCGACCTTGAGAAGCTCGCCGAGTACCGCGAAAGGTTCATAGAGACCGTCGGCGACGATCTTAACACCTCAATGGGCCTCACCCTGCTTTACGAGGCTATGAAGGCCGATATCTCCGCGGCGACCAAGCTTGCCGTTATAGAGGACTTCGACCGCGTGCTCTCGCTGGATCTTTTGAGCGGCGAAGCGGCGGCCGAGGAGCCCGCAGACGACGTATCGCATCTTGAGGAGCTGCTCGTAAAGCGCGCCGAGGCCAAGAAGAACCGCGACTGGGCTTTGGCGGACGCCATCCGCGACGAAGTCAAGGCCGCGGGCTATATGATAGTCGACACGCCCGAGGGCGCGAAGCTGAAAAAGCTGTGATATAAAACCGGACCATTACCAATACAAGGAGGCTCGATATGAAACTCTCAAAGAAACTGCTCACGATCGTTCTCGCTCTGCTCCTGGCGCTCGCCGTCTGCGGCGCGGTGCTTGCGGAAAGCGGCGAAAAGACCGATGAAAGCACCGGCGACGCCGGCGACACAACGACCGTAGGCGCCATTACCGAAACCGAAGGCGCCGCGGCTCCCGCATCGAATCTGCAGGTGGTGCTGCTTGCGCTGGACGGCAACGGCGACCCCGTCAAGACCCCCGGCGCTTCGAGCTGCATGGGCGGCACGACCCTTTACGTCGACCATAATTACATGATCCGTGCGCAGTATTACGATCCCAGCACCCGCGAGCTCGTGGAGACCGACGATCAGCTCATACTGGGCTTTGAGTCGGAGGCCGATTACATCACCCAGAACGGCAATACATTAAGGCTTGCCGCGGCTCCCAAGCCCTACTCCTTCACCATCACCGTGGCCGACCCCAACTCCGCGGAGGGGCAGGTAACTTATCCCGCCTCCGTCACCCGCTTCAACGTGAATCTGCTCGAGATGCTCATAGGTCTTGCGGGCATTTACCTCATCGTTAACGCCCTGCGCTCCAATTCGAGCTTCACGAACGATGAGTTCATCAAGGAGGAGAAGAAGACCTCCTTCCGCCGCGCCGTGCGCACGCTCGCCATCATCGCGGGTATCGCCCTCATAATCGCCGCCGTGCTTGCGATATTCTTCAGCTATAAGGACGGCGTCGCCATAGTCAGGTACGTGCTTCTCGGCGTCGCCTTCGCCAGCCTCATCGGCATGGCCGTCGTAAACGCCACCATGACCGACCGCGAAAAGCGCGCCAAGGCGCAGCAGGGCATGCACGCGCCGGTGAACAGCTCCGCCGCGTTCGAGTTTGACGGCAGCGAGCCCACCATCGACGAGGTGCTGGCCGGCGAAAACAACAAGGACGCCGAATAAGGTGAACCGATATGGAAGCAAAAAAGGATTCGTGGATATCGCGCTATGCTAAGCGCTACTTCATAGACGCGCTGGGCTCCATGGCAAAGGGCCTCTTTGCCACTCTGCTCGTCGGCACCATTATCGGCGCAGTCGCAATGCTTTTGGGCATGCTGCTGCCCGCCGGGGGCGAGCTCAACTTCATGCAGAAGGCGCTCGCCGCCATAGTCGCTTTCCTCAACGCCGTCGCCGGAGTCGCCAAAAACAATTACGTCGTAGGCGCGGCGATAGGCATCGCGATCGCGCAGGGCATGAAGGCTTCGCCCCTCGTGCTCTTCTCCGCCGCAGTCACAGGCGCTCTGGGCTACTGTGCGGGCATCGGCGATAAGGCCATTGGCTTCGTCGCCTCCGAGGTCTCCGTCACCGCGGGGCCCATCGGCGCTTACTTTGCCGCCATAGTCGGCGTCGAGCTGGGCCAGCTCGTCTCCGGCAAAACGAAGGTCGACATACTCGTCGTGCCCATCGTTTCCATACTCGCGGGCGGCATAGTGGGGTATCTGCTCGGCGCTCCCCTCGCGCTCTTCATCAAGTGGCTCGCGGGCGTTATAGGCATGGCGACCGCTCTTGCCCCCGTGCCCATGGGCATAATCGTGTCCGTGCTCGTCGGCTGGATACTGACCGCTCCCATATCGAGCGCCGCGATATGCGCCATGATATTCTCGGAGTCCATTATATCCACTCTGAGTCAGGACGCCGCATACGGCTTAAAGCTCGCCGCCGGCGCCGCGACCGTCGGCTGCTGCTGCCAGATGGTCGGCTTTGCCGTCGCCTCGTTCCGTGAGAACCGCTGGGGCGGCCTCGTTTCGCAGGGCATAGGCACCTCCATGCTGCAGGTGCCGAACATAATGCGCCATCCCGCGATAATAGTTCCCCCGACACTTGCGGCGGCCGTCCTCGGCCCCATCGCGACCACTCTGCTCCCGATGTTCAATACCGGCATCAACGCCGGCATGGGCACCTGCGGCCTCGTCGGTCAGATAGGCACTTACATCACCATGCTCGGCATGGGCGAGGGCTGGCTCGGCGTCACCGTAAAGGTGCTGCTGCTGCACATAATACTTCCCGCGGCTATCGCCTTCGGCGCCTCCGAGCTCATGCGCAGTCTCGGCTGGATAAAGAAGAACGATCAGCTCCTCGACTGATATGGAATTCAGCATCAGATCGGCAAAATTTATAACGAGCGTGGGGTTGGGCTCGGAGCTGCCTCCGGTCCTCCCCCACGAGATCGCCCTCGTCGGTAAATCCAACGTGGGCAAATCGTCGCTCATAAACGCCCTCTGCTCAAGGAACAAGCTCGCCAAGACCTCCTCCACCCCCGGCAAAACGAGGCTCATCAACTATTTCCTCATAAACGAGGAATTCTATCTCGTCGATCTGCCCGGCTACGGCTATGCCGCGGCGCCCAAGGCGGAGCAGGAAAAATGGGGCAGGCTGATGGAGGATTATCTCTCCTCCGGGCGCGTATCGCACATATACATGCTCATCGACATCCGGCACGAGCCCACCGCGCTCGACCGTCAGATGTTCGGCTACATTATCTACTACGGCATACCCTACACTCTCATCGCCACCAAGGCGGACAAGCTCGCCAAGAGCAAGCGCAGGCAGGCCGCCAACGCCGCCGCAAAGCTTTTGGGAGCGCCGCCCTACGCCGTCGCGTGGTCATCCGAAACGGGCGACGGGAAGCAGGAGCTCCTTTCCCGCATAGACGCCGTGGTGCATCCGGACGCCATCCCGGAGAAAGCCGAATAATTTTTTTCAAACCCTATTGACATAAAGCTATAAGGTGCGCATAATAAGTAGCGATGAAGCCGAGGGCCTTTTTTAAGCGCCTTCCGCGCTTCAAGATACTGTCTTACCGGAGGAATCGTTATGGGTCTTAAGAAATGTCCCAAGTGTGAACTTAATTATATAAAGGATGACGAAAAGCTCTGCAACGTCTGCAAGCGCTCCGCAAAGCTCGAGGACGACTCCGAGGAGGAGTCGCTGTGCATCGAGTGCGGCGAGCATCCCGCCATGAAGGGCCGCGACGTATGCGCCGAGTGCTGGCGTGAGAGCCTGCGCCAGCAGAAGCTCCACAATCAGCGCAGCTCCAATCTCGCGGCGCTCGATTACGAGGGAGTGGACGTCGTTTCGGACGTCACTCTGCCCGACGAGGAGATCCCCCTCGGCACTCTGCCCGACGAGCTTGCCGATGAATTCGAGGACGAGAAGGGTCCCGAGCCCGTCAAGGAAGAGGGCGAGATCGAGTTCACCGAGGGCCTCTCCATCGAGGAGCTCGAGGAGGAAGAGGGCGAGGAAATGGACGAATTCGACGACGTTGACGACGGCATGACCCCCGCAAGGAGAAAGCACAGGTAATGAAGCTGTTTGCCATAGCCGATCTGCATCTGGACGGCGGCGCGGGCAAGCCGATGGACGTTTTCGGCGCCAACTGGGATTCGCACGAGGCGCGCATATTCAGCTCCTGGCTCGAAACTGTGGGCGAGGAGGACACGGTGCTCGTCCCCGGGGATATCTCCTGGGCGATGCATTTCAGGGACGCTCTGCCGGATCTTGAGGCGCTGCACGGGCTGCCGGGCAAAAAGGTGCTGCTGCGGGGCAATCACGATTACTGGTGGAGCTCGCTGACGCAGATGCGCTCGCGGCTGCCGGAGGATATCGCGCTCATTCAGAACGACGCGCTGGATATGGGCCCATGCATCGTCTGCGGCTCAAGGGGCTGGACGCTGCCCTGCGACTCGGAGTTTTCCGCCGCCGACAGGAAGATCTATGAGCGCGAGCTCATAAGGCTCGAGCTTTCGCTTGCCGCCGCCGAGCGGCTCAAAGGGCGTCCCGGCAAGCCCGTCATCGCCATGATGCACTTCCCTCCCCTTATGCGGGACGGCAGGCCCACGGGCTTTTCAGAGCTTCTGGAGCGGTACGGAGCCGCCGCCTGCCTCTACGGGCATCTGCACGGCGCGCCCGCCTGGGAAGCGGGCTTCAGGGGCGAAATGAACGGCGTGCTCTACGCGCTCGTTTCCGCCGACGCGGTCGACTTTTCTCCCATGCAGATCGCGGAATTTGCGGAGGATGCGCCTCTTGAATAATATGAGCATAATAAAGCGGCAGGGCGTATAGCCCTGCCGCTTTTTGATTTCAAAGAAATTACCTGAGATACACGAGCATGCTGTTCGCGGTCACGGAGTCGCCGCCCATTACGACGAGCAGCTTATCTATGCCGTACTCCCGCACGAATTCGGAGGGCATCGGGAAGAAATCCCTGTAATAGCGCGTGTCGATCATAACTATATTGCTGTAGTTCATGGCGAGCAGGGGCGCTATCGAATTGCCGTAGCTGTCCTTGACTATCATGAGCGACCTGCCGTTGCCCTCCGGGTTGTTTATGACGGTTATGCCGTTATTGGAATAGAGGTAAGCGGCGTAGCGGTCGACCTCGCCCGGTTCAAGCTTTTCCCCGTCGTAAACGCCGGTGTGCTTCACCGCGCTCTCCCCCGCGCCTATCGTGACCTCGGCGGCCTCGAGCTGCGGGGCGCGCCATATCTCGAGCACGTCGGGCTCGGTGAGCCAAAGGCCCGCCTTGCGGTAATAGCTGCCGCGGAAATCATAGCCCTCCACCGAGAAAGCGTCCTTTGAGACGGGCTCTTCGCCGAGCATGCCGCAGAGCTCACTGTAGCAGAGGTAAGCGCCGTCCATCGTCCAATGGTGGTCGGTGCGGTAGAAATACGGCGAGCAGTCGCCGGCGGCGGAATAGAGCCCGATAAGGTCGGGGACCTGCGCGCCCGACACCCCGGCGATATGCGCCTGCAGCTCCGCGTCGTGATAATCAAGATGCAGCAGAGGCAGCTCGCTTTCGCAGAGCACGGACGAGGAGGGCACGACGACGAACACGGAATCGAGCCCGTTCGCCTCGGCAAACCTGTCTATCATGGCGGCGTTCTTGTCCGCCTGCTCGTAGTCCGTCTCCAGAGGCGCGTCGAAGAGGCGGCCGTTTTTCCCCCATACGACGGACTTATCGGCGTTCCTGCCGGTCAGGCGGGTATAATAGGAATCGAGCGCGATGAGGAAGCTGCGTCCGGGAAAATGATCCTCGAGGAATTTATCAACGTCCTTCGTGAACTGGCCGGTGATTATATTCGTTTCGAGCTTTTCCGCCGTCTTGCCCTTTATGGGATGCGAAGCCAGCGCCCTGAATTCCAGCGGGGATATCTCGCCCGCGTGCTTGGGCAGGGCCAGCATGAGCACGAACAGTGTAAAGAGCACGGCGCAGAAAACCGCGATGAGCGCTATTTTCGGTATCCTGTTTTCGTTCTTGTTTTCCAATTTACTCTAAAACGGTGTTGATAAAGGTCTCGGCGGCCTGATTCTGCGCGGTCACG
Source organism: uncultured Clostridia bacterium (assembly GCA_947306125.1). Lineage (GTDB taxonomy): Bacteria > Bacillota > Clostridia > Christensenellales > CAG-138 > UBA3857. Next base: position 12,994 of record CAMZFO010000015.1, read on the forward strand.
GCGACTATGACGTAGCGTCCCCTGACGACCTCGACGGCGGACTCGAGCTTTTCCACCTGCTCGGGACCGTAGGTGGAATAGTTGGTCGCGTAATCGTTGATGAGCGTCTTGACGGCTTCGAGCACCTTCTCGGCGGAGGCCTCGTCGGCCGCCTTTATGCAGACGACCATTTCGGGAGTGGAGGAGGAGGCGTAGATCGCGGCCTGCTTGGAGCCCTCGGGGCCGTCCACCAGAGCCGCGTCGATATTGCGGGACTTCAGGGAGAAATCCCTGTCCTCAACGAGCGCGAGATATTCGTCCTCGAAGGTGCAGCCCTCGGCGATCTTGCGGGCAAGCTCGTCCACGTCGTAATCCTTGGCGGGTGCTTCGGTCTTATCGGGCTCGCCGGAAGGCTTCTTATTGCAGGCGAAAGCGCCCAGAGCGAACACGAGCGCGAGGAGCAGCAAAGCGGTGGTCTTAAGTGTATTTTTCATATAAGTCTCCTTTGATTATATTAGACCCATTACCTTAAGGGTCATATGATCCGCCCATATGCGGTCATAAGCGAGATTGAGATGGATGCCGTCGGAGGAGGCTCCGTCGACGAGGTAGCCGTTCGGCGCGTACATTTCCGCGGGGGCTTCGATGAACACCGCGCCGCGCCTTTCGGCAAGGTCCTCCAAGAGATCGTTGACCTTATTGACGTTGGCGAGCGTGATGCCCTTGGAGGGATCCTCCGCCTTCTTGCCGATGGGGGTGAGGCCGGTGATATAGACCTTAATTCCGGGCTGCTTTTCCCTTACGTCGTCGATGAAATCGGAGTATTTCCGGATAAAGGCGGTGAGGCTCGGCCAGCCGAGCTCGTTCTGCCCGAAGAGCAGTATCGCCTTGCCGTAGGTGCCGTGATCCAGCTCCTGTATGATGGGGATGGTGCTGCCGTTCACGTGATCGGTATAGACGGAGTTGATATTGAGGCCGACCTTTGCATAGAACTTGCCGTGGGTTATGACGCCGAACTGGTAGAGGCCCTCGAACTCGCAGTTGCCTATGAACACCGCGTCGTCGAACACGCTCTGATCAGGCTTGCCGGGCTTGTTGGTGGGAGCGGTGGTGGGCTTATCGGTGGGCTTATTGGTGGGCTTGGGAGTCTCCTGCCCCGCGGGCTCGGTGCCCTCCCCGGTGGGCTCGGGAGTGGCCTCGGGAGTCGGCTCGGGAGTCGGCTCGGGAGTCGGCGCCTCGGTCGGGACCTCCGTGGGCTCCTCGGTGGGCTCCGGAGTGAAATCGGGCACGTCGGTGGGCACGTCGACGACCGGAGAGGTCGCGGCGGGCTCGGGAGTGGAAATGTCTATCACCGCGGAATGGCTCCCGCCCCTGCATCCGGCAAGGGCGAAAACGGAGGCGGCGATAACGCAGAGAGCGACTATTTTCAAAAGCTTATTCATGGCCTGTATCCTTTTCGAGTATTTACCTGCGGCATAAAAGCGCATACCCGCAGACATAGTTATTATACCAAATATCCGCACAGCTTTCAACATTAATCATAAAATATTTAATGGAGCGCCGGTTTTGCCCGACGCTCCGTTCTTCCTTTTATCCGCAAAGCCTCAGCCCGCGTTCTGCGCCTCGTTCACCGTGGAGGAGAGCGCGCCGCTCTGCTTATCTTCCGATATCGTATTGCTTTACTTCATCTCCGCGGTGATGTCGCCGCCGCCGGAGCGCGCCTCGACTCTGGCCGAGCCGTCGCCCACGGTCAGGTTCACGCGGCGTCCGGACGCGAGCCTTTCGCCGTTCACGACGACCGAAGCCGTGCCGCCGCCGCAGGCCAGATCGGCGCTCATGCCGCCGCATCCGGTGAAGTTCAGCTCAATATCGCCGCCGCCCGTTTTGGCTGTGACGTCGGCGCCGCCCCTGCAGTTGAGCTCGATATCGCCTCCGCCCGACACGGCCTCCACGGAGCCCGCCTTTGCGTCGATCTCGATATCGCCGCCGCCGGTTTTGGCCTCTATCACGCCCGCGGAGCCCGAGAATTCGACCTCGCCGCCGCCGGTGTGGAGTATTATGCTCTCGGCGATCTCCGCGTTACGGGCCTCTATATCGCCGCCGCCCGTGCGCAGCTCCGCGCGGCCCGCCTGCACGGAATCAATGCCGATCTCGCCGCCGCCCGTCCTGAACGCAAGGCTGCGCACCCTGCAGCTCTTAGCGGTTATGTCGCCGCCGCCCGTCTTGGCGGAAACGCTCTGCGTCTCCACTCCGCTTATACTGAACTGACCGCCGCGCAGCTCGGCCTCGACGCTCCTCGCGGAGCGGGGCAGCTTAACGGCGACCTGCAGCCTCACCCTGCCGTCCATGCCGAACAGGAACCTGCGCTTCGCGTCCTCGTTTTCTATGCGGAGCACGCCATCCTCCAGCGCTACCTCGCATTCGTCTATCTCCTTTTGGGGGCCGGAGAGCTCGACGTACGCGCTGTTCCCCTCCGCGCCCTCTATCGTGACGTGCGCCTTGGCGCGGATGACGAGGCCGGTGACGCCCTCGAAGCTGCCCGCGCCGCAGAAAGGCCCGGACTGCGTGCGCGGCTCCTCAAAGGGCTCCTCTGTTGGCTCCTCTGTCGGCTCCTCGTAAGGCTCCTCCTCGGGCTCCCCGGGCTCCCTGTCGAGCTCTATCTCGTATTCCTGCTTCACTCCGAAGAGCTCGTCCAGGCTCACACCGTATATGCGCCCGAGCATTATCGCGTTATCCACATCCGGGCTGGATTCGCCGCGCTCCCATTTGCTGACCGCCTGGCGGGAGACGCCGAGCCTGTCGGCAAGCTCCTCCTGCGAGAGTCCCATGCGCTTCCTCAAAGAGATGAGTCGGTTTGCTGTTTCAAGATTCATTTTTCCAAGTTCCTTTCGTTTTCGTTGACCAAATGATACTCCCCCGGGCCCGGGTTGCGCAAGCAAGTTTGGTTTGCATTTTCCAAAAATCCGTCAACCGCCGGTTGCAAAACCGCAAAAAAGCCGCCGCGGCGGAAAAAAGCGCGCCGTGAGCTTCATGGTCTGCTCCCGCGCGCGCCGCCGACCGCGAGCGCCCGGACAGGGACTCTCGCCTGCGGCGTTTTCACACCCATTTACTCTTTTGCGTACTGTTTTTGGAACGGTGTTTTTGCCTGAAATCGAAGCCCGTGATTGTGGAAAACTCGTTTTTTCAGCTTGTTTTGGGCTCTTTTTTTATGGAAAAGCCTGTGGAAACTGTGGATAAGTTGCGTTTTCGGTACTTTGCGGCTATATTCGTGATGTTTCGCAAATATGTTCTGAAACGGTGCTTGCCGGAGCTATTGCCTCCTCCTCAGCTTTTCGAGAGCCGAGACCATTTCCTCCGGCAGGGGGGCGGTGAAGGTCATCTCCTCGCCCGTGCGCGGGTGGGTGAGCCTGAGCTCGCCCGCGTGGAGCGCCTGCCCCTCTATCCCGAGCGAATTTTTGCCGCGCCCATACACCTCGTCGCCTATGAGCGGGTGCTTTATGTACGCCATATGCACCCTTATCTGGTGCGTGCGTCCGGTCTCGAGCTCAACGCGCAGGAACGTCGCCTCCCCGAAGCGCTCCAGCACGCGCCAGTGCGTGACCGCCGGGCGGCCTTCGGGGTCGACCGCCATGCGTTTGCGGTCGCTGCGGCTCCTTGCTATCGGGGCGTCGACTGTGCCGCTGTCCTCGCGCAGATTGCCCTCGCAGAGCGCGTAATAGACCCTCGCCACCTCGTGCGTTTTGAGCTTTTCGGAGAGGAATACGTGCGCCGCGTCGTTCTTGGCTATTACCAGAAGCCCGCTCGTCATGCGGTCTATCCTGTGCACTATGCCGGGACGGAGCTCGCCGCCGACGCCGGAAAGATCCTTGACGTGATAGAGTATGGCGTTCACGAGCGTGCCGTCCGGATTGCCCGCGGCGGGGTGGACGACCATGCCCTTGCGCTTGTTTATGACGGCTATATCCGCGTCCTGATAGACTATCTCGATGGGGATATCCTGCGGCACGACGTCCGTGAGCGCGGGCGGCGGCGGCGTCAAAGTGATCGTATCCCCCTCGCGCAGCTTCGCCTTGGCCTGCGTCTCGCGCCCGTTAAGCAGCAGCGAGCCGTCGGAAATAAGCCTCTGCACGGCGTTCCTTGAAAACTCCGTGACGGAGGCGGCGTAGGCGTCGAGCCTCTGCCCCGCGCCCTCGCCGGGCACGGTCAATTCGATGGTTTCGATATCGTCGGTCATTCCTTAAGCTTCGGCTTCCGGAACGGGCCCCTCCCCGTCCTTCTTCTTTTCATCGGGGAACACGGCGGCGAAAAGCTCGTGCCCGCTCCTTGTGAATATCAGCAGTATGCCCAAAAGCACCGCGCCGCAGGTCACGAAGATATCCGCGACGTTGAAAACGGGGAAGCTGATGAACTCGGTGCAGATGAAATCGCGCACGTAGCCCAGCGCCGCGCGGTCGATGAGATTGCCTATAGCTCCCGCGATTATCATTGCGAAGGCAAAGCGTATCCAGCCGCTCATTTTGGAGCGGTACTTGAAGAACACCCATATGAGCAGCACGATAACGAGCGCGGTGACTATCGTGATGGCCGTGACGAAGCCCTTGACTCCGTTCATCATGCCCCACACCATGCCCTCGTTCTTGACGGACTCGAACCGGATGAAGCCGGGGATGAAGCGGAGCACCCTTTCGAAGGTGACCGCCTTGGTGAGCTGATCGAGGCCCACCGCGAAAATGATGAATATTATAAGCCCAACGAGCATTTGAAGCACCGCCTTTCTGAACGCTTGCCTTATATTTTATCACGCGACCCGTATTGCTTGCAAGCCCCCGCCATGATAAAATAGAGGCGTAAAAAACCGATCGGAGCATCATATGGCAAGGGAATGGACTCAAAGACAGCTTGAAGCCATCACGAAGGAGGGCGACCTGCTCGTTTCCGCCGCGGCGGGCGCGGGCAAGACCGCCGTTTTGACCGAGCGCACAGCGCGGCTCATCTCGGAGGGGATGGGAGTGGACGAGCTTTTGGTGGTCACTTTTACCAAGGCTGCGGCAGCCGAGATGAAGGAGCGCATAGAGGCGAGGATAAACTCGCTCGCGGACGAGGCGGCGGGCTCCGGCGACGCCGAGCGTGCGCTTGCGCTGCGCCGCGCGGCCGTTTCCTGCGGGAACGCGAACATATCCACCCTGCACCGCTTCTGCCTGAGCGTGCTCCACCGCAACTATCACGAGGCCGGCATAGATCCCGCCGTGCAGGTCGCGGACACGCTGGACGCCGAGCTGCTGGCTTCAAAGGCGCTGGGCGAGGTGCTGGAGCAGGCCTATCTTGATAACGAGCGGCAGAAGGACCCCGATTTCGAGGCGCTGCTCACGGCCGTCGGGAACGACGCGAATCTTGAAAAGGTCATACGCGCTCTCTACGCCTTCGCCGTGGCGCGGCCCGACCCCGACGCATGGCTCGACGAGGCCGTGAAGCTCTACACGGATGATTTTTCACGCGCGGCGGAACTCATATCCGCCGAGCTCATCGAGCGCTCGGGCGAGGAACTGAAGCAGCTTTTCGACACCGCGAAGCGCCTGCGCGCCGATACGCCCGAGGAATTCCCGAAGATCGCCGCCGTGCTGGACGACGATATGAGCTTTATGATGGCTCTGCGCCTGCACCCCGATTACGACGAGTGGACGGACGCGCTGAAAAACCGTAAATTGTTGGGGCTTGCCTGGCCGCGCGGCGTGGAGGAGGCCGAAAAGGCGGAGGTCAAGGCCTACCGCGCCGATTATAAAAAGCTTTTGGAGGAGCTCGGGAAGCGCTTCGCGCATACGCTCGCGGAGGAAAGGGTGTTCGCCGAAAAGCTCGCGGGGCCCGTGGCGTGCCTGCGGCGCCTGACCGGCGCTTTTGCCGCGAGATACGCCGCCCTCAAGGAGGAGGACGGGCTCATTGACTTTTCCGATATGGAGCAGCTGACGCTCAAGGTGCTCAAAAACGAGGGCATCGCGCGCGAATACCGCGAGCGCTTCCGCTGCGTTTTCGTGGACGAATATCAGGATATCAACCCCGCGCAGGAGGCGATACTTTCGGCGGTCTCCCGCGGGAACAGGTTCATGGTGGGCGACGTCAAGCAGTCTATATACCGCTTCCGTCAGGCGGAGCCGGGCATATTCCTTGAAAAATACCGCGGCTACCGGGGCGAGGGCGGGAAATACCGCATAGACCTCAACAGCAATTTCCGCAGCCGCACCGCCGTGCTCGATCTGACCAACATGGTGTTTTCCGAGCTCATGCGCGGGGGCGCCGTGGGCGAGATAGATTACAGCGACAACGCCGCCCTTATAAGCGGCTTCCCGGTAACGGACGGCTCACCGAGGGGGAGTGCGGAGCTGGTGCTCATCGACCCGCAGCTTGCAGACCCGCAGCTCGGGGGAGCGCCTTACGAGGAATTCGAATCCGAGGAGAGCGAGGAGAGCACCGACGCCTATCTGCAGGCCTCATACGCCGCCTCGCGCATACTTGAAATAATGGAGACCTCCGCGGTCACGGAGGACGGCGCCGTGCGCCGCTGCCGCTGGGGGGATTTCGCGATACTTCTGCGCTCCGTCGCCGGGACCGCCTCCGAATGGCTCCGCGCGCTCTCCGACGCGGGCATTCCCTGCGTTTCCTCGGCGGGCTCGGACTTTTTCGAGGCCATAGAGGTGCGCTTGTTCATCGACCTGCTCCGCGTTATAGACAACCGCAGGCAGGACATACCCCTGCTCGCCGTGATGCGCTCGCCCGTATTCGGCTTCACCGACGAGGAGCTGATCCATATAAGGGCCGATTACGAGGGCGAGGACGCGCTGGACCGCGTCATATCGGCCGCGGAGGATCCTTCCGCGCCGCCCTGGGGCATAAAAGCCCGTGCCGCGCTCGAAAAGATAGACGAATGGCGGGCGTGGGCAAAGCTCCTTGAGCTCGGCGACCTCGTTTCCCACGTGCTCGACGAGACCTCGTTCGGCGTTTTCGTATCCGCCCTGAAGGGCGGTGAGGCAAGGCGAAGGAACCTTGAGACGCTCGCGGATACCGCGCGGCGTTACTCCGCCTCCGGGCGCGGCGGGCTCGGCGGCTTCATACGCTATCTCGACGCCGTGCGCGGCTCCGCCTCCGCCTCCTCCGCTCCCGCTCCCGCCGCCGACGCGGTGCGCCTCATGACGATCCACCAGAGCAAGGGTCTGGAGTTCCCGTTCGTGTTCATAGGCGGCGTCACAAGGGGCTTCAACCGCAGTTACCGCTCCGACGTGGGCGTTTTCGACGCGGAGCTGGGCATAGGCCTCTGCTCCGTCTCCGGCGACCGCGGCGATCGCTCAATGCTGCAGCGGGCGATATCCTCGCGCGAGGCGCGCCGCCAGAATTCCGAGGAGATGCGCGTGCTTTACGTTGCCATGACCCGCGCGAAGGAGCGGCTGATAATGCTCGGCGTGCGTAAGGACGCGGAAAAATACGTCGAGGATCACGCAAAGCCCCTGACCGGGCTCAGGATAATGAAGGCCGACCGGTACGCGGACTGGCTGATAGGCGCCTGCTTCCCCGAGGGCGCGGACAAGCCCGCCGTTTTCCCGAACGGGGGCGAGCTGAAGCTTTCCGTCATAGGCGCCTCCGCGGTGCGCGCGGGCAGCACGGGGCTTGACGAGGCCGGTTTCGAGCGCTGGCAGCAGGAGGCCGCCTTCGCGGATACCTCCGGGCTCGAGGCGCTCTTCGCCGCCGAATACCCCGCCGATACCGGAGCCGATATCCCCTCGAAGCTCTCCGTGACAGGGCTTACCCGGCGGCAGCCGGAGGTGAACGTCCGCCCCCGCTTCATGGAGGGCGAGCGCCCCTTCACCGGAGCCGAGATAGGCACTCTGACTCACAGGCTTATGCAGCTCATTTCCATCGCCCCGCACGACGAGGCGAGCGTAAGGGCGGAGCTTGCCGCGCTCACCGAAAAGGGCCTCTTCACCGAGCGCGAGGCCGCGGCGATCAAAATACCCTCCGTTGTCGGATTCTTCGCCTCGGAACTGGGGAAGCGCCTCACCGCCTCCGGGCGGGTCGAGCGCGAGCGGGAATTCAATCTCATCATGAAGGCCTCCGAGCTCACCGATACCCCCTCCTCCGCCCCCGTTATGCTCCAGGGCGTGATCGACTGCTGTTTTATCGAGGACGGGCGCTGGGTGCTCATAGACCACAAGACCACGCACGTCGATCCCGGCCACACCGCCCGCACCGTCGCCGAGCGCTACCGCCGCCAGCTCGAGCTTTACTCCGCGGCGCTCGAAGCGCTGACGGGCCTGCCCGTCGCCGAGGCGTACGTTTATCTGCTCTCCTCCGGCGAAGCGGTGAAGATGTGATACGGCACAAATTAAAAGCGGTCTCTCGCACGAGAGACCGCTTTGTATTGCTTTAAAAGATCATTCGGGTTCGATGAGACCGAGGTTGCCGTCCTTCCTCTTATAGAGGACGTTCATATCCTCCGTCTCCGCATTGGTGAATACGAAGAACGAGTGGCCGAGAAGCTCCATCTGGAGGACGGCTTCATCCACGCTCATGGGCTTTATGGAGAAGCGCTTTACCCTGACGATCCTGGGGCCTTCCTCCTCCTCGTCGGCATACTCGGGAATGGGCTCGTCAAAGGCTTCCGCCTTCAGATTCTTTTCGAGCTTGGTCCTGTGGCGGATGATCTGGCGCTCGAGCTTTGCGATGACGTTATCGATGCTCGCATACATATCGCCTGTGACTTCCTCGCCGCGGATTATGCCTCCGCCATAGGGGATGGTGACCTCGACGATGTGACGGTTCTTTTCGACCGCCATGGTCACCTGCGCGGCTGTATCTGCGGGGAAATAACGCTCGAGCTTCGACATCTTCTTCATTGTAAGATCCCTGAGATACTCCGACACTTCAATGTTCTTGCCGTTAATGGAAATACGCATAGTTGGTTGCTCCTTTCCTCTGCGCCTCACGGCGCTGTATTCCGGAATTGCGGTAAACTTGTTCCGCCTTTCGTTTGTGGATATATTATATCATGGTTCCGCGCCTTTTACAAGTCCCAAGTTGTAAATATCTTGTAAATACTCCCGCGGAGCCTGTCACATTTCCGCGTTATTACCCACGGGCCTGCCGTTCACGGTGATATTATAGGTAAGCCTTTCGGAATAGAGGTTGGATCCGAAAGCCGCGAGCACGGTGTGCGTCTCGAGCGCCTGAGTCGTAACGGAGCCCGCGGGGGGCGCCTCCACGGTTATGTCGATGTTCACCGCGCCGTCCTTGATGAAAGCCTCGTTGAGAGTCACGCTGTACCCGCCCGTGGGGACGGTATGGCTGACGGCTACCACGAACATGCCGTTGAAGCTCTCCTGCCCGTACTTTTCCTTGAGCTCGCCCTCGAGCACGCCGAATTCCTTGCCGAAGCCGGCGTAATCGGTGTAGGCGAACCAGGTCGTGCCCACGCCCGAGCTGCCGCCGCCCCTTATGACGTCCCAATAGAGGGGCTCGAAGGTATCCGGCATCTCAACGTCCTTGAAATCGCCGGTGGGGGTGGGCTCTGCCGGAGCGAAGGTCTGGGGCTTTAAGGTGACGTCTATCGGATGCTTCGTGGGCCCGGGCACGGCGGTATAGAACCCGCTCTCGCTGCCCTGCTGCGGGGAACGGGTGCACCCCGCGAGCGCCGAGATAAGCAGCACGGCGGTGATGATAAGCGCAAGGGATCTTTTCATATTCCCTCTCCTTTCGTTTGCCTGAGTGTCTTAAGGGCGGCCTGATCCGTCCCTTTGCATATATAACGGACGAAGCTCCCCTTCGGTTCCCATTATATCAGCTCGGAAGCGGTTTGGCAACGCTCGAATGTATATC
>CAMZFO010000016.1 GCA_947306125.1 uncultured Clostridia bacterium
CCGGTGGATGGTTGGGAAGGCGGAGAACGGGCGGCCTTGTGAGCGAAGCGATCAGTCCGCCCCGGGGAGCAGGTCTCGCAACGCCCGGCTCCCCTTGTTAAGGGGTTCGAAGCCGGTCGCCATCGGCGATCCCGACCATCCGGTGGATGGTTGGGAAGGCGGAGAACGGGCGGCCTTGTGAGCGAAGCGATCAGCCCGCCCCGGCAAGCTGTCAGCGTTAGCTGACTGAGGGGTGACCTTTTGGTACGGGTCGACTTCATTCCTGCCGCGGAATTGACTCGCAGGTGCGATCCTACTTTCTCCAGTGATCGCGTTCCGCGCCTCTCGCGGCGCGTACGCCGACTCGACACGAAAAATAATTATTTTTCGGCCACGTCGGCGACGCTCGCTTTGCTCGCTAAAGGCGGATGCTCTTTTGGAGCATCCGCCTTTTGCCGCTTTTATTATTTTACCGATTCGAGATATTCGCTGACCTCCTGCTCGGTCTCAAGGCTCATGGCCTTTTGGGCAACTGCGTCCGCGCGCTCCTTGGACCATTTGGAGATGCACTTGCGCACGCGCAGCACACTGGGCGCGGAAACGCTGAACTCGGTGAGGCCGAACGAGATGAGCAGCGGTATGAGCTTCTCGTTGCCCGCCGCCTCGCCGCACATTCCGACCGGTATGCCCGCCTCGCGTCCGCAGCGTATGGTGCGCTCTATCATGCGGAGCACCGCCGGCTGCAGGGCGGAATAGAGGTAAGCTACGGCGCTGTTGCCGCGGTCGCAGGACATAGTGTAGCCGGTAAGGTCGTTGGTGCCTATGCTGAAGAAATCGGACTCCTTCGCCAGCACGTCCGCGAGCATCGCCGCCGCGGCGGTCTCGACCATTATGCCGACCTTGATATCCTTATTGAACGGGATGCCGAGTATTGTCAGCTCCTTCTTGATATCCTCCACCATCGCCCTGCCCTCGCGCAGCTCCTCAACGCAGGTGATGAGCGGGAACATAATGCGGATATCGCCGAAAGCGCTCGCCCTTATCATCGCGCGGAGCTGCTTCCTGAAAAGCTCCTTGTTTTTAAGGCAATAGCGTATGGCGCGGAAGCCCATGAAGGGGTTCTCCTCCTTCTCGAGCCCCATATAGGGTATCTCCTTGTCGCCGCCTATATCGAGCGTGCGGATGATGAGCGGCTTGCCCTTCAATATGAGCGCCGCCTTCTGATAGGCCGCGAACTGCTCCTCCTCGGTGGGCACGGCGTTCCTGTCCATGAACAGGAATTCCGTGCGGAAGAGGCCGACTCCCTCGCCGTCGAATTCTATGACCTTGTTCGCGTCGTCGGGCTTGCCTATATTGCAGACGAGCTCGTACTCCGCGCCGTCCGCGCCGAGCGTCTTCAAGCCGCGGAACTTGTTCAGCTCCTCGCGCTCCTTTATGAACTGCGCGCGCTTCTCGGTGTATTCGTTCAGCTCGTCGAAGGAGGGGTCGGGTATAACGACGCCCGTCGTGCCGTCCACTATCACCGGCTGACCGTTTTTGAATAAGGAGACCGCGTCCGGCACGCTGAGCACGGCGGGGATCTCCAGCGCGCGCGCAAGTATCGCCGAGTGCGAGGTCTTGCCGCCGGTCTCGGTGATTATGCCGACTATATTGCCCTTTTTAATGCCGGCCGTGACGGACGGGGTGAGCTCCCTTGTGAGTATGACGGTGCCCTTAGGCGCGTCGCTTATCTTCACTTCCTTGATGCCGAGCAGTATGCGCAGGAGCCCCGTCTTTATATCGCGCACGTCCGCCGCGCGCTGGCGCATCATCTCGTCCTCCATCGAGGAGAATATGCCGATGAACATATCGCACATCGATTCATACGCCGCCTCCGCGCACTGACCGGCCTTTATGAGATTCTCCGTCTCGCCCTTCAGCGCCGGATCGTTTATGAGTGAGATATGCCCCTCCATTATGAGCGCTTCCTTCTCGCCCGCCGTCTGGCGCAGGGCGGCGGCGTCGCGCTTCGTTTCCAGCGTGAGCTCCTCCACTGCGGCGCGGAACCTTGCGGCCTCCGCCTCCGGATCGGCCGGAGTATGGGGGGTATACTCGATGGGCGCTTCCTCGAGCAGGAGTATCTTTCCTATGCCTATTCCCTCGGAAACGGGTGTGCCCTTGATCATCTTGAACTCCTTTCGGACCCGCTTCTGTTAAAGCGGGCTCATTCGATTCGTTTTTTCAAGCTGCGCGGCTCCCCGACGGGGAGCCGCGCAGCGCCTTTGCTTTATTCGCCGAAGCCGCTCTCGATCATTTCCGCGGCTGCCGCGAGCGCCTCGTTCTCGCCCTCGCCGTCGCAGACGACGTCGATCTCGCTGCCGACCTTGATGCAGGCGGCCATAATGAACATCGGGCTCTTGGCGTTGACGTCCCTGCCGTTATATTTGATAGTCACGGCGCAGGGGTAGCCCGCCATAGCGGTTGCGAAATTGGTCGCGGGGCGCATATGGAAGCCCTGCGCGTTCTTGATGGTGAAATGCTTCTGTACCATTTTATTTCTCCTTTGATCGAATTTGATATCAGTCCTCTGCCGCTTCTTCCTTTATCGGGCGCTTGAGCACGGCGAGCATGAGCATGCCGACTATGGCGCCTATCGCAAGGGCCAGCAGGTACAAGAGGGGCTTGCCTATGGTCGGCACGACGAATATGCCGCCGTGGGGAGCCATGAGGGTGCAGTTGAAGAGCCAGGAGAGGCCGCCCGCGACCGCTGCGCCTACCGCGCAGGAGGGGATGACCTTCAGGGGATACGCCGCCGCGTAAGGGATGGCGCCCTCGGTGATGAACGAGAGGCCCATTACGATATTGACGACGCCGTTCTTCCTCTCTTCCGCCGTCCAGCGGTTCTTGAAGAATATGGTGGAGAGGGCTATCGCGAGCGGGGGCACCATGCCGCCTATCATGACGGAGGCCATTACCTGGAAGCTCTCCGTGGTAGCCGCGGCGAGCATGCCCGTGCCGAATACGTAGGCCGCCTTATTGAGCGGGCCGCCCATGTCTATGGACATCATTGCGCCGAGAATGCAGCCCAGCACGACGCCGAGATTATGCTGATTGAGCCAGAGCAGGCCGCTGGAAAGAGCGTTGTTGAGCACGCCCATAATGGGGTTGACCGCGCACATCATAACGGCGACTATGCCGAGGCCCGCGAGGGGGTAAATGAGCACGGGCTTCAGACCCTCGAGCGCGCGGGGGAGCTTGTCGCAGAGCTTCTCGAACAGCTTTAAGAGCCAGCCCGCGACGAAGCCCGCGAGCAGAGCGCCGAGGAAGCCGGAGGGAGTAGTGGCGGCGGCGAAGGGATCGGCGAATGTCGCGCCGTTAGCCGCAAGGAAGCCGCCCACGACGCCGACGAGCAGGCCGGGCCTGTCGGCTATCGACATCGCAATGAAGCCGGCGAGAATGGGAAGCATGAAGTTGAACGCATAGCCGCCCATCGCCTTGAACCAGGCGGCGACGGGAGTGACCGAGCCGAAATTGCCGTCCATCGGCACGCCCTTCGCGGCGTCGATAAGGAACGCTATCGCAATGAATATGCCGCCCGCAACGACGAAGGGGAGCATATGCGAAACGCCGTTCATAAGGTGCTTGTAAAGCCTCCTGCCGAAGCTTTCATTGCCTATATCGGAGGCGGCCTCCGCCTTCTTGTCGGCCTTGAAAACGGGCGCCTCGCCATTCATTATCTTATTTATGAGCTCCTCGGGCTTATGTATGCCGTCGGCGACCTTTGTGGACCAGACGGGCTTGCCGTCGAATCTGGCGGTGTCCACGCTCTTGTCCGCCGCGATTATAATGCCGTCGCAGTTGGCGATGTCCTCGGGCGTAAGCACGTTCTTGGCGCCGCCGGAGCCGTTCGTCTCGACCTTTATGGGTATGCCCAGCTTCTCGCCCGCCTTGGCAAGCGCCTCGGCCGCCATATAGGTATGCGCGATGCCCGTGGGGCAGGCGGTGACGGCGAGCACCCTGTAGCCCTTCTTCTCGGGCTCTGCCGGCGCGGCCTTCACCTCATCGGGGAATTTTGCGGTCTCCGCTGCGTCGATCAAGGAAAGGAATTCCCCGGGGGTCTTTGCGTTCTTAAGCTTCTCGGTAAGATCCATGTCCATGAGAAGCTGCATCATGCGGGCAAGCACCTCCATGTGCACGTCGCCGTCGGTGGTCGCGGCGATCATGAACAGCAGCTTTGCGGGCATCCCGTCGGGAGAGCCGTAATCGACTCCCGCGGGGGCGGTGATGGCGGTGAGCGCGGGGGCCTTTACCGCCTCGCTCTTGGCGTGCGGTATGGCTATCTCCATGCCTATCGCCGTGGTGCCCATGGCCTCGCGCGCGAGTATGCCCTCCCTGTACGCGGCGGTATCGTAAAGATCGCCGCATTTTTCGTGCAGGCCGACCAGCAGGTCTATCGCCTCCGCCTTGCTTGCGGGCGCCGTGCCGATCCTTATGCCCTCTTTTTTGAGCAGGTCTGTGATTCGCATATGATCCTCCTTAATGCGTTATCGTTCCAGTATTGACATCAGTTCTTCTATCTTCTCCCTCGTGGCGAGCCCCGGCAGGAACGCCGTAGCGCCGCCGCAGGCCGTGCCCAGAAGGAGAGCGTAAGCATAATCCTTTTTGGTTAAGTACCCCGCGAGGAAGCCCGCGACCATCGAGTCGCCGGAGCCGACGGTGTTTACCACCTTCCCCTTCACCGCGGAGGCCCTGTGCACCCGCCCGAATTCATCGAGCAGCATCGCGCCGTCGCCGCCCAGGGACACGAGCACGTTCCGCGCGCCCATCTCCTGCAGCTTCCGGGCGTAGAAGAGGGTCGTTTCCTCGTCCTTTACCTCGACGCCGAACATCTCGGATATCTCCTGCCTGTTGGGCTTTATGAGGAACGGGCGGTACTTGAGCGAGTTGACGAGCAGCTTTTTCGTGGCGTCGACGACAATGCGCACCTCCCTGTCCTTGAGCCTTTCGAGTATCCTTTCATACACGTCGTCCGGCATCGTCTTGGGTATGCTGCCGGAGAGTATCAGAGTGTCCCCCGCCTTTATGCCGTCCGTCTTTTCCATGAACGCGGCAAGCGCTTCGTCGTCGATATGCGGCCCCTGCCCGTTGATCTCCGTCTCCTCGTCGGATTTTATCTTGACGTTGATGCGGGAAACGCCCTCCCTGAGACGAATGAAATCGGTGGTGATGCGGGGATGCTCGGTCCCCTTTTCTATGGCCTCGCCGGTAAAGCCCGCGATGAAGCCCAGAGCGGTGTTGTCAAGATCGAGCTCGGCGAGCACGTGCGAGACGTTTATCCCCTTGCCGCCGAAATAGTATTCCTCGCTTATAGTCCGGTTGGTGACGCCGCTGACGAGCTTATCGATATGGACAACGTAGTCGATAGAGGGATTGAGAGTTACCGTATAGATCATTGGTCCACCTCCTTTATGACCGCCTTTTCGGAGAATTTGCCCCTGGGCGCGCGATCCGTCAGAATGCAGCAGGCGTCCAGCGGCGCGAACGTCACCGGGAAGGCCCTGTTGAACTTGGTGTGATCGGCCAGCACGAACGAAACGAAGCTCCGCTCGACCGCGCACTGCTTGATATTCGCCTCCTCCACGTCGGGAGTGGTGAAGCCCTTTTCCGGCGATATGCCGTTCGTGCCCATGAAGGCCTTCGTGAAATTATACCTGAGCAGGCCCTGTATCGCCCCCGAGCCCACCACCGCCTCCGTCGCCGGACGGAGCCTGCCGCCGATCACGTATACGGTGAAGCCCGCCCTTAAAAGGCGCCGCGCGTGATCCACGCCGTTTGTCAGATAGGTCGCCTTAAAATTCTTAAGATGCGGTATCATGCAGGCCGTGGTAGTGCCGGAGTCGATATAGACGAAATCATCGTCGCGGATCATGGACGCGGCGTAAGCGGCGATCCTGTCCTTTTCCGCGAACATAAGCGACTCGCGGAGGCTGACGTGCTCCTCGACGAGCCCCATCTGGCGAATGGATGCTGCGCCGCCGAAGACCTTGTTGAGCTTCCCCTCGCGGGCAAGCAGGTTAAGATCGCGCCTCACGGTCGCCTCGGACGCCTTCAGAAGCGCGCTGAGCTGGCCGACCGTAGCCGTCCCCTCCGCGCTCAGATGCTCGAGAATTATCTGATATCGTTCCTGTGCAAGCATAGAATCACTCCTCGCCGATATATTATACCTTTTCCCGATCAAAGTCAAGCAAAATCGCTCAATTTTTGTGTAAATTTTGAGTGGATCTGTTTTCGCGGCCCGTGCGCGGCTTGGGTGCGGGCGCGGGCGGTCGGCGCGAATCCCGGCGTATCGCCTCCCGACGCGCGGGCGCCGACGCTTTAAGCCCGTTTTCGCCCTGCTTTAAGCTCGTTTTTTGCCCTGCGCGATTGAAAAAAGCTTCGGAATGTGGTAAACTGGATAAAAGCGCGGCGCGGCCGTGTGCGCCGGCATAGGACGCACGCCGCAAAAGCCGCGCTCTGCGCAGCGCAGCTTGATGTTTTCTCCCGCCCATGCCATGATTTCGGCATAGGAGGTATTGAGCAATGGACAGATACGTCACCGGCGCCGCCATCCGCAGGGAAGCGCATTTTATCGGCAGCGTTTTCTTCTTCCGGGATGAAAACGGTCAGCCGAAACGGAAGGATACCTTCGTCTGCGCCCTCCTGAACGGGGAGCGCGGCGAGGAACGATAATACGGAGGGATCGAATATGAGCATCAAAACTTGGTTCAGGGAGAGGAAGGAAAGGCGCCTTGCCAAAAAGCAGGCGAAGCTTGCAAAGAAGCTCGGGGCCGAGCCCGCGGAGCTCGCAGAGCTTGATAAGCTCGAGAAGCTCGACGAGGCCGAAGCCGAGGCCACGGCCGCGGAGCGCTGGGCAAAGTCCGAGGCGGGCAGCCTTTCGGATCTCGGCGCGGAGACGGAGGGGCTTGAGCAGCCCGAGACCCGCTTCACCGAGGAATACGCCGAATTCCTGAAGGAGAAGGAGGCGGCCGAGGCCGCAAGGGCCGCACGCGCGGCGGAGAATCTCAACCGCGAGCAGCAGTAAATCGGGTTGGAATTCCCTTGGGAATTCCGTAATATCCCGCCCCCTCATTCGTCGCCGCGCATACTGCGCCACCTTCTCCACCCGCAAGCGGGGGCGAAGGCAGGAGCGGCTGACGGCGCTTTGCGCCGGACGGTAAAACGAGCATGCGGGCAGACCGTTATTCGGCTTGCCCTGTTTTAATGAAAAGGGAAGTTATTCGATATGATCTATAAGCTTGAAGACGCCTCCGCTGCCGCCGCGCTCTTTTCGGGCTGGCCCGATCTTTGCATCTCCTCCTGCCTGCAGGGGGTGATGGGCAGCGTTTTCGTAACCGATCCGGAGCATCCGCGCTCCGCGATGGCGTATCTGGGGGAGTACGCGTTCTGCGCCGGCGAGCCCGACCGCGAGCTTGCGCTTTTCACGCCCCGCGTGCCGCTCATCATAGTGCCTCTTTCCGGGGCATGGGAAGCGCTCATCGGCAGTCTGCGCCCGGAGGCGAGGAAGGCCGTGCGCTATGCAACGAGGAAGGATACCGTATTCGACCGCGAAAGGCTTTCGGCCTTCGCCGCCGCCCTGCCCGCCGGCTATGAGCTCAGGGCGATAGAGGGCGCGCTGCTTGACCGCTGCTTTGCGGAGGGCCGCTTCGCCCCCTTCGGCACGAGGGAGGGCTTCATCGCGCTGGGCGGCCGCGGCTTCGCGGTGATGAAGGACGGCGAGCCCGTCGCCTTCGCCTCCTCCTACTCCGCCTGCCGCGAGGGGATAGAGGTGGACGTTGCGACCGCCGAAAGCGAGCGCCGCAGGGGGCTCTCCACCTGCGCCGCCGCCGCGCTAATACTCTCCTGCCTTGATGACGGGCTTTACCCGAGCTGGGACGCCGCGAACACGACCTCTCTGCATCTGGCCCGAAAGCTCGGCTACACGTTCAGCCGCGAATACACGGCTTACGAGCTGGACGGGTGAAGCTCACGGCAAAAGCCATAAAAAAGCAAGGCGGTCCGGGAATGCCCGGACCGCCGTATCATATTCATCCGCATTACTGCAGCGTCGTATTCGTCGGCCAGCCCATAAGGAATTCGAGCGCGTTCACGATGATTATGCCGTCGTTCGTTTTGCGCGTCTGACTGGAGCTGCAGACGACCACCTTGGGGTAATTGTCCTTTATCTTCCTCAGCGGCTGGAGCGTCGAGCGGCGGTTCGACTCGTCAAGCTTGTTGACCACCTGCACGTACAGCCTGTTCCCCTCCCCCTCGGCCACGAACGTCACCTCGTCCTGACCTATCTTGCCGTTCATTACCTTATACCCGCGGCGCAGGAGCTCGAAGAAAACGAGGTTTTCGAGCAGGCGCTCCTCGTCGTCGCGGCTTATGCCCGTCACGAAGCTGTGGAGGCTGGTATCCACCATATAGTATTTGGCGAGCGTCTTGAGCATCTGATCCGAGCGGATGTCCATCCTTTCGGAGATATAGAAGAGGTTGGCGTCCAGTATCGCCCGCACGTAGCTTTCTACGGTCTTGGTGGAGGTGGGGCGGTCGAGATAATTCCCCGTCTGCTTGCCCAGCTGCGTCGCGGAGATGTTCGAGCCGACGCTCTTTGCCATAACGGTTATTATCGTGCGCAGCAGCAGAGGATCGGTGATCGCCGATTTGCCGCTCTTGCTGCCCACCTCCAGTATGTCGTGCGTGACTATCGTTGAATAATTCCCGTCGGCGACCGCTATCCCCCGCTCGAACGAGAGCGAGCCGCGGTCGAGCACGGGCATCCCGCCCACGCTTATATAGCGGCGGTATATCTCGTCAAGGGTCCAGAGCGTGCCCTCCTTTGACCTGTATATCCCGGAGCCGGACGCCTGCAAACCGGAGGAGACCTCGCTGAGCTGATGGAAGGCGATGAACTCCGGCAGCGAGAGCGGGAGCATCTCCATCACCTTATACCTGCCCTCGCGGACGGCCTCGAGCCTTTCGGAAACGACTCCGCGGCTGGAGGAGAAGAATATGAACTTCACGTTCGCAAGCTTTATCGCCTCGTTCACCGCGTCCTCCCAGTCCACTATGTGGCTGACCTCGTCCACGAGGAACACGTTCTGCCTTTCGGGCTCGTACCGCTTGTAGAACCTGCCGAGGAGCTCATCCTTGGAAAGGCGTATCTCGTGACAGCGCTCGATATTGATGCGCGAAACGTAATCGCCGCTGCCGCTTATCTTCTTCACAAGCTCCTCCACCTGCGTGGCGAAGCAGCTCTTGCCCGTGCGGCGGGCGCCGATAACGAATATCAGGTCGTCCGTTTTAAGATAGTTCAGTATCTTTTTCTGGTATGCTTTTCTCGGGATGTTGGTGAATGTTTTCATGGTATTGCCCCCGGCCCGACGGATACGGGCCGGCCTTTCTCCTTTGCGCATGAAAAGGACACGGGAACGAAACGCGCTCCGGATCCGGATTATTGTGTATATTATAACAATTTTCCCCGCAAATGCAAGCTTTTTGTTGACTCAAGCGCAAAAATCGCCCGCACCCGCGGCTTTTCCCGCCCCAAGTAAAACAGCGGCTTGTAATCGCGCCCCGCTCCTGTTATAATAGACCTGCACGAAATATGCAAAAGCGCCGCGAATATATGATAAAAACGGGAACCGTACAGCATTTTCGTTCGTTATATTAATGTAAGCCGGCGGGGGTTTGCCGGATGGAGGGTTTTGACTGCAATATGCCCGAACGCGATTTCGACAGCATATATAGGGATTACTCCAGGCTTGTGTATTGGGCCGCTTACCGCGTCCTCTCCGATAAGGAACTGACCGAGGACGTGACCCAGAACGTGTTCATAACGGTATTGCGGAACATGGAAAGCATTGCCGCTCTTCCCGATGCACAGCTCAAGGGCTGGCTTTACCGCGTCTCCGTGAACGCCGCTCTCGACGCCAAGCGCAAGCAGAGCAAGGAGGTATTATCCGACGAGCCTGTCGGAGCGGAGGTCGCGGACGATTCCGCGCCTCCCGAGGAGCAGACCGTAAAGAAGCTGATGTACGCCGCCGTGCGCGGGGCTTTGGGCGAGATGGACGAGGTCTATCGCGAGCCGCTTATGATGTACTACTATTCCGAGATGAGCGTCAGCGAAATAGCCGAGACGCTCGATATTTCGGAGGGGACCGTTAAATCCAGGATGAGCCGGGGGCGGAAGATATTGGCAAAGCATCTGCGTGCAAGGGGAATTGACTATGAATAAGGACTATATGGAAAACGAAATATTCTCGCCGCTCACCCCCGAAGAGGAAAGGGCGATCGACCGCATACTTTCAAGCGCCGCAGACGCGGAGGATCGCGAAGTGGACTATTCCGCCATCTACAGGCGCGTCCGCGCAAGGGCCTCGAAGCAGGGCCTTTCGGTGTTCTCCCCCGCGAGGAAGAAGAAGCGCAGCCTCCGCCGCGTGTTCACCGGCGTCGCCGCCGCTGCCGCAATGCTCGTCGTGGGTCTCGGCGCCTACGGAGTGCTCAAGAGCGGCCTTCTCCCCGCCGTGTTTGAAAAGAGCGCCGACAAGGGCGAGCATACCGCCGTCGCCAATACCGAGATGCGCGGCGGCCCCTCCTCCGTATCCGCTTCGACGACGCCCGCGGCGACCGTCTGCGCCACCCAGTCCTCCCCCTTCACTCTCGTGACCGAGCCTCCCGCGACCGAGATACCCGCCGCCACACTTGAGCCCGTGACTCCCGAGCCCACAGAATACGTGGATCCCACGCTCGCCTTCGGCTACGTTGAGCTCGGCGCTTTCGACTCCGATCCCGAAGCGGCGGGCGAGCTCGTTCCCGATCTGCTGCCCGATCCCGGCGAGGTGAAGGAGGCTCCCTCCGTATATGACGAGCCGCTCGAGGCGCACGTCATGGGCATACTCAACGGCGAGGAATACAATTATACCTGCGCCGTCATGCCCGAGGTCGACGAGGAGCTCGAGGTCGGCTTCGCACGCTACGAGCAGACCCCGGACGGCGAACTCACCTATATCTGGCGCGTGACCGAGGACACCTGCCTGCGCGTCAGCCTCACCTCCTTCGACCGCGAGGGTGCGGAAAGGCTCCTCTCCAAGCTCGCCCTCGATAACCGCGTCGCCGCAATGCGAAGAGCGCTGCCGACGCCGGATCCGAAGACCGAAGAATCGAGAGGAAACTAAAAAATGAAGACGCCCGTAAACGGGCTAATGAAGGAATGAAGACGCTGTGCTAATGAAGTCGCTCCTTCGGAGCTAATTAAGCTGACGGGCGTCTTCTCTTCATTAGGCGGCCTGCCGCCGTCTTCATTAGCGAGCAGCGCGAGTGTCTTCATTAGCGAGCAGCGCGAACGTCTTCATTAGCGAGTATCGCGAGCGTCTTCATTGAGCTTCTCCTTCCCGAAATTCCGATATATGGAAGCAAATACTTATCATGACCGGAGGAATACCTGTGCGAAACGATGAATTATCAAATCAATCCATGGACTTTGCAGCGGCAATAATCGACCTTGTGGGTCAGCTCAAACTCAAGCACGAATCGGTGATCTCAAATCAGATAGGGCGCTGCGGCACTTCTATCGGCGCAAATATTCATGAAGCGCAGTACGCTCACAGCAGGCCCGATTTTATCGCCAAGCTGCAGATAGCGCTTAAAGAAGCAAATGAGACCGGTTACTGGCTTGAGCTTTTACTCAGAACGGGATTGATCGACGAGCAAACATTCAAAACCATGGATTCTGCTTGTACGTCTATTCGCGTCATGCTCATCGCTTCCATAAACACCGCAAAGTCAAGCAACACCAAATAACGCGCCTCAGAAAAACACATAAAAAAAGGGAGCCAAGCAGCGCTTGCGGCTCGCCCGCCCGCGTTTACCCGATCTTCATACGAACAAACTCGCTTGACATATAAAAAACCACCGAACACAAGCCGGTGGTTTTTCCGTTTACCCGTTATTCAAATATCGCCCTTGAGATATCGCTGCTTATCTGCTCGTTATCGAGCCTTTTTTTGAGCTCCTCGAAGGGGCAGACCACCCGCTCTATGCAGGGGTGGAAATAGAAGGTGCAGGTATGCTCGTCGTAAGAGAAGGCCGCGTCCGACTCGCTCCAGAGTATTATGCGCTTATTGCTCCTCGTGGCGATGGCCATGCCCAGCTCGGTATGAGTGCCCGTGCCGCCGGGCAGCAGCACCACCATCAGCTCCGCGTCGCGTATGGCGCGCAGCTCGTTGAACGCGAGCTCGCTCATGGCGGCGGGGCCGTCGCGCCGCACGTCGCCGTATACCGTCCAGTCATGGGTCTGCTCGTGACCCCTTGCTATCAGCACCCCGGCGAGCTCGTTCGCCCGCTCGAAATTGCGCAGTCCCGTTGCAATATAGAACCTCATTTGTGGATCTTCCCTTCCTTCCAGTGCTTGCGGCAAAGCCCGATATACTTATCGTCCGCGCCGAGCACGACCTGCTCGCCGACGAGCGTTATGCCGCCCTTGCCGTCGAGCCTCGCGTTCATTATCGCCTTTTTGCCGCACCAGCAGATAGTCTTTATCTCCTCAATGGTATCCGCCATGGCCATGAGCCATTTGCTGCCCTCGAAGAATTCGCCCCTAAAATCGGTGCGAAGTCCGTAGCAGATGACGGGCACATTGTATTTATCCACAAAATCGATGAGAAGGAACACCTCGTCCTTGTTCAGGAACTGCGCCTCGTCCACGATCACGCAGTCGTATTCGTGCGCCTTTATGGCCTCCACGGGCATCTCCGAAAAGAGCACGCACTCGTCGGTCAGGCCGCTCCTCGAACGGATGGTCCGCACGCCGTCCCTCGTATCCACAGCGGGCTTCACGAGCAGCGCCCTCTGCCCGCGCTCGCCATAGTTATACTTCACCATGATCGCCTGCGCGGTCTTCGACGAGCTCATCGCACCGTATCTGAAATAAAGTTTAGCCATGTGACCCTCCGTATTTTACGCGCCCGGCGGGAGCCCCCGCTCCTCATCGGGCCTTATACGAATTAAAAGTATATCACATTGCGGCGTAAAATGCAAGCCCAAAACACACCTATTCCCTTTTTCGTCCCTTTACGGCGATTTGAGGCCCGGTTTAGGCATGAAAAAGCGGGATTGGCTCCCTTTGATGAGCGCCGCCAACCACCCCGGGGAGGGTCTCTGGACCGATCGCCAATGGCGCTCCGCGTCACCCTCCAGTCATCCTCATTTCACTCGGATGACAGCCTCCCTTAACAAGGGAGGCCTTTTGGTCGGCCGCTTCGCCCCCTAATGAAGACAGCGCTGTGCGCCTAATGAAGACAGCGCTGTGCGCTTAATGAAGACAGCGCCATGCGCCTAATGAAAAAAGACGCCCGCCGGAAAGATGGCTCTAAGCATTCCTTCATCAGCGAAGCGTCTTCATTACGTTTACGTTTCCGTTACCTCATGCCCTTATCGTAGGGGATGCCCTCCGCCTTGGGCGCTCTGGACTTCTTGGAAGTCAGTATGAGCAGTATCATGGTGATGATATAGGGGAGCATCGGGTAAAGGTAGGTGCTGACGCCCTCCACGCCCTTGAACTGGGGCAGGAAGGAGATGGAGGAGGCGTAAGCGCCGATGACCTTGAACAGAGCGAAGAACAGCGAAGCGCCGAGTATGCTCCAGGGCTTCCAGTTACCGAATATCATAACGGCGAGAGCGAGGAAGCCGTAGCCAGCGACGGAGGACTGGAAGCCCGCGCCCGCCGCAAGGGTGAAGGCGAGGCCGCCTATGCCGCCGAGGAAGCCGGAGATGAGCACGCCGGCGTAACGCATCTTGAACACGTTGATACCGACGGAGGCCGCCGCCTGGGGATGCTCGCCGCAGGAGCGGAGCCTTAATCCGAACCTGGTCTTATACATCAGCACTACCGCGGCCGCGAAGAGCAGCACCGCGATGGGGGTGGTGAGATACAGGTTCTTGAAAAGGAGCGTCTGCAGGAACTGGGACTTCATCGTGAGGCCGAAATTCGCCTCGGTGATCCTGGACCAGGTGGGGATCAGTATGGTCGTCTGGCCCTGGCCCTGCACGACCCAGGAAATGACGATCGCGAGCGCCGGCGCGAGCATATTGAGCGCGGTGCCGCCGATGGTCTGATCCGCCTTGAGGTTGATCGAGGCGAAGGCCAGCAGCACGGAGAACACGACGCCCGCCGCGGCAGCGGTGAGTATGGATATCAGCATCGCAAGCTGCGAGCCGAGGGCGCCGGAGGTGACGGCTGAATTGAGGGTGCGCATCATGAGGCAGCCGGCAAGGGCGCCGATTATCATGATACCCTCAAGCGCTATGTTGATTATACCGCTTCGCTCGGAGAACATACCGCCCATTGCCACGAGGAGCAGAGGGACCGCGAATATGATCGTTGCGCTGATAACGTCTGCAAGTACTATCATTTGTTTTCACCCTCCTTCTGCTTATTTCCGTGAGCATGCGCGTGCGCTTTCCTGCCCTTCAGCTCCTCCGGGGGTATCGGATTGCCCAGCTTATCGTTGGCGTTGGCGGTGCCGGTGCCGATACGCTTGGAGATAATGGTCTTGGTCAGCAGAGCGAATGCGCTCAGGTAGATTATGACTGCGATGATTATGTCGATTATCTCCTTGGCGTATACGGGCTGCAGCGTCTCGCCGCCGACCTGTATGTAGGAGATGAACAGCGCGCTGAATATCGTGCCTATGGGGTTCGACGTGGCGAGCAGGGCGACGGATATGCCGTTGAAGCCCATCGCCAGCAGCGCCTTCTGGATGGTGTATTCCGCGGTGCCGGCAAGGTAATAGATGCCGCCGCCGAGGCCCGCCATCGCACCGGCGATGACCATGGAGAGCACAATATTGCGCTTGGCGTTGATGCCGGCGTAGATACCGGCGTTCTTGTTGCTGCCGCAGGCCTTGAGCTCATAGCCGAACGTGGTGCGGGAGAGTATGACCCAGAGCAGTATCGCAAACGCGACGGCGATGAAAATGCTGATATTCATGTAATTTGAATTCAGCAGCTTATCAAGGCCCATTTTGGGAATGAGCGCGTTGGGGTTGGCGACGGAGAGGCTGACCGTGCGGTCGGTCAGGCCGTTGCCGGAGATCCACGCCTTGGGCAGCATTATGAGCTTGCCGTCCTGCTTGATGTTCATGCAGAGCAGGTTCACCGCCATCATGCCTATCCAGTTGAACATGATGGAGGTTATGACCTCGTTGACGTTGAACAGCGCCTTGAAGAGGCCGGGGAAAACGCCCCAGAAAGCGCCCGCGATAAGCGCCGCCAGCAGGCAGAGATACCAGGGCATCTGGAATATGATGGCGCAGGCCAGCGCCGCGAAAGCGCCGACCGTGTACTGACCGGAAGCGCCGATGTTGAACAGGCCCGTCTTGAAGGCGAAAGCCACGGAAAGACCCGTCATGATAAGGGGCGCGGCCTGATAGAGCACCTTCGCGAGCTTGGGCGCGGAGGAAATGCCGGCCGTGAGCATCTGCCCGAACTTCGGGAAAGCCATCCCCGGCTTAATGATGATCAGAAGCAGCAGACCGAAGAGCAGGCCGACAAGTATTGAAATAACGGAAGCTAATACGCTTATCAGTCCCTTTTTCATGCTTCTTTCTCCTTTCCGTTATCGGCGCCGCCGTGCCCGACCTCGCGGTACATGTTCTTCGCGCCGGCCATGTAAAGGCCGAGCTCCTGAACAGTGACCTTCTTGGGATCGAACTCGCCGACTATCTCGCCCTCGTACATTACGAGTATGCGGTCGGAAACGCTCATAACCTCCTCCAATTCGAGGGAAACGAGCAGCACGGCGTGCCCGGAATCGCGGCAGGCGACGAGGTTCCTGTGCACGTTCTCTATCGCGCCGACGTCGAGGCCGCGGGTGGGCTGAACGGCTACCAGCAGCTTTGCGTCGCGGTCTATCTCGCGCGCGACTATCGCCTTCTGCTGATTGCCGCCGGACATCGAGCGGGCGGGAGTGACGGGGCCTTCGCCGGAGCGGATATCGAATTCGTCTATCAGCCTGTTGGCGTACTTCCTTACCTCGTTCCTGCGGATGAAGGGGCCCGTGCGGAACTCGGGCTGCCAATAGCGCTGCAGCACGAGGTTCTCCTCGAGCGTATAATCCAGCACCAGACCGTGCTTATGCCTGTCCTCCGGGATATGGCTCATACCGGCCTTGGCCCTGTTCCTGATGCTCGCCTTGGTTATATCGCGTCCCATGAGGGTTATCGAGCCCTCGGACATTTTATCGAGACCGGTGAGCGCGTAGACGAACTGGGTCTGACCGTTGCCCTCGATACCGGCAAGGCAGACTATCTCGCCCTCGCGCACCTGGAAGCTGACGTTTTTAACTGCGTTGTTCGAGTGGAGCTTGGAGGGGACGGTGACGTTCTTGACGTCCAGCACCACCTTGCCCGGCTTGGCCTCGTCCTTTTCGACCTCGAGCTGAACGGGGCGGCCGACCATCATGGTGGAAAGCTCCTCCTTGGTGGTGTCCTTTATGTCCACCGTGCCTATGCACTTGCCCTTGCGGAGCACCGTGCAGCGGTCGGCGACGGCCATTATCTCGTTGAGCTTATGGGTGATGAAGAGTATCGACTTGCCTTCCTTGGTGAAATTGCGCATTATCTGCATCAGCTCGTCGATCTCCTGCGGGGTCAGGACAGCCGTGGGCTCGTCGAAAATGAGTATCTCATTATCGCGGTAGAGCATCTTCAAGATCTCGACGCGCTGCTGCATACCGACTGAGATATCCTCTATCATGGCGTCGGGATCCACCTGCAGGCCGTATTTCTTGGAGAGCTCGACCACCTTCTCCCTCGCCTGCGCCTTGTTTATGAAGCCGAACTTGTTGGGCTCCACGCCGAGTATTATGTTGTCAAGAACGGTAAAACACTCCACCAGCTTGAAATGCTGATGGACCATGCCGATATTCAAGGCGTTGGCGTCGTTGGGGTCGTTTATCTTGACCTCCTTGCCGTCCTTCTTGATAATACCCTCCTCCGGCTGATAGAGGCCGAAGAGCACGCTCATAAGGGTCGATTTGCCCGCGCCGTTCTCACCTAAAAGCGCGTGCACCTCGCCGTGCCTGAGCCTTAGCGTGATATTATCGTTTGCCTTGATGCCGGGGAACTTTTTGGTGATGTTCAACATCTCGATTACGTATTCGCTCATATCAGTCCCCTTAAAAAAGAATTGGTTGGAATAAAGGTTTGAATATCGATAAAGGGCCGGGCTCATCGCCCAGCCCTTTAAGGTGCTATTGGATTTTCGCTATTCGATTAAGCGTTGTAGTCAACGGTGATCGTGACGGCGGGAGCATTCTCGGTATCGTTGGAGATGGTAATGGTGCCGTCCTTGACCTTGGCGAAGAGCTCGTTGTACTGATCGACGGTGAAGGTGGAAAGCCTCCAGGAGCCCTCGGCGGTGGGAAGACCTACGCAGTCGTCCTTGGCGCCCAGAACGGTGGTCTTGCCGGCGTAGTCAGCAGACCACTTGCCGTTGTTGTCCCAAGCGTTCTGCAGAGCGATGACGACGGAGTTGGTCAGGCCCTTCATAGCGGAGGTGACGATGCACTCGGACTCAGCGCTCTGGTCGACGTCAACGCCGATGACCTTGGCGCCCGCTGCCTCAGCAGCCGCAACAGCGCTCAGATAGATGCCGCCGCCGCAGGAGAAGACGATCTCGGTGCCGTCGGAATACCAACCGGCCATCTTGACCTTGATATCATCGGTGGGAGCGAAGCCGCCCGCGTACCAATACTTAACGGAAACTTCACCGGCAATGCCCATTTCCTCGGCAGCCGCGTTAGCGCCCTGAACGAAGCCGTAACCGTAGCGGATAACGGCGGGAACAGCCATACCGCCCAGGAAGCCGAGCTTCTTGTAACCGTCCTTAACGGCGGCGTAACCTGCAAGATAACCGGCCTGCTCCTCCTGATAGAGGATGTTGTGGACGTTGGCCTCGGTCTTGTAGTTGTAATCCTTGTCGTGGGGCTCGCCGTCGAGAAGCATGAACATGGTCTCGGGGTGATCTACCTGCACGGTGTAGAGCGCTTCCTCGAAGAGGTAGCCGGGGCATACGACCATGTTGGCGCCGTCGTTGATGGCGTTCTTGATGGTCTCAACACGAGCCTCGGTGGAGTCCTCGGAGGGACGATAGTAGTTGTAGCCCTCGCCCTGCTTGAGACCCTTCTCTTCGCAGAACTTCACAACGCCTTCCCAGGCGCCCTGGTTGAAGGACTTGTCGTCGATGTTGCCGACGTCGGTAACGAGAGCGACCTTCATGGCGACCTTGTTGCCCTCATCGGGCTTCTCTTCGGGCTTGTTGGGCTCGGGCTTGGTGCAGCCGGCGAAAGCGGCCAGAACCATGATGGCTGCGAGCATGATGGCAAAAAACTTCTTCATTTTATCCTCCTAAATATTTGGCAGGGCAAAAAAGCCCACGCCTCGGTAGTGTATACATTATAACAGATGCCCCGCCAAAAATAAAGAGGTTTTTTCGCCCGTTTTGCAGAATTTTTATTTTTTATTCTCATCCCCGCCTCACCGCGGTATCACCGCCCTCGTGCCGTCTATTGCGTTGAAGGCCACCGTGCACCAGTCTATCGCGATCTGCTCACCCGGCATGCGGCGGCCGGTGTAATCGCCGTCCGCCCTTGAATGCAGGAGCTTTATCTTCAATATCCATACGGGCATCATGTACGCCCCGCTCGAATCCCTCCTGCCCGCGGGCGCGGCGGAAAGGGTCATCTCCTCGACCGCGTAATACCAGGGCGTTTTGTTTTCCGGATCGCCGAGCCGCGCGGCGAAGTATCTTTTTATTATGCCGCTCAGCTCCTCAAAATCCATCAGCTCCACGTTCCCGCCGGCCTCGCCCATGTCCTCAAGCGGGCTCGTCCATTCAAAATACTCTATGCGGGTCTCCGAAACGCAGAGCTTTATCCTCTCGTATCTCCAGCCGTAGCTGAAGGCCTCGTCGCCGTCCACGGAGCCTATTTTCATGCTCATATTGCCCGCGGCGTCGCGCTCCTCCGTGTCTGCGGCCGCATAGCCGAATGTGCGCACGAATTTGAGCTCGTATCCCGTGCTCACGACGCAGAGAGTCAGGCTGTTCAGCATCCTCGCCTCCTCCGCGGAGGCAAGCGTGAAGCCCTCCGCGCCGAGGCGCTTTATGAACTCCTCCGCCCTTTCCAGCGCCTCCTCAAGCGGGAAGCTCACCTCAAAGCTCGGATCCTTTTCGCCCGCATAGCCCTCGCCAAGGCTGCCGTCCGGACGCAGAAGAAGGCTCTTTGGCTGCGGGCTGCCGTAGGTCAGGCGGGTCAGCAGCATGCTCCCGCTCATATCGTCCGCTCTGCCGCAGTCGCCGTCCGCTCCGCGCACGATATAGGTATATGGGCTCGCCCCGGCAAAATCCTCCTCCGTGAAGCCCGCGCGGTCCTCGAATCCCGCTTCGGAGGTCTTAGTGCTCTGCAGCTGTCTTCCGAGCGTCTGCAGCTGCATACTTGCCGTCTCCTCGGGAAGCCCGCTCTTCGCCACCAGCTCCATCGCCCGCTCTATCTCCTCGCGGGTGGGCTCCGAGCCCTTCTGCAGGCCCGTCATATCAGTGAAGAATGCGTTCGCCGCCGCGGCCATCTCGGCGGGAGTGAAGCTGCGCCTCCTCACCGAGCGTACGGGGAAGCTCTCCATATCCGCTCCCCGCAGCGCGGCCTCGAAATAAAGCTCGCCGCTCCCGGTCTCTATCCTATCCTCCCACCGCTCCGGGAAGACGGGCTGCTCTATGACCTCGCCGGGCAGAGCCGTCGCCTCCACCTTCTTTTCGGCCTCGTTATCGCCCTTGTTCACAACGTATTCCTCATCCGGCGTAGGCACGCAGCCGCAGAGGAGCAATGCGAAAACGCAGATCAAGCACAGTGTTTTTTTCATTTTCACCTCCGGCTCAGTATCATTTTGAGCGCGATATCCTCCAGTATCTCCCGCCCCTGGCCGCCTATCAGCAGATAGCAGTCGGAGCCCCTGTCAAACGAAACGAAGCAGTATTTCCCGCTCTCGCCCACCATCATGCCTCCGTAGTGATAGGCCCTTGAATACTCGTCCTCCGAGTAAAGCTCCGGAGCGACGGTCAAAGCCCCCTCCCGCTGCTCGGCGTAAACGTCTATAACGAGTATCAGCCTGCTTTTGTTCACCCTGTATTCGCATGTGACGAGCGCGTTATCCCGCTCGCCCTCCGCTTCGGCGGAGACGAAATACACCGCCCGGAACGAGCCCGGCAGCCGCAGACGCCCACCGAAGAACTCGTCAAGCTCCTTCTCGGATGAAAAGCTGTGCTTCTCCCCCGACCGCGGTATCCGCTCCTCCGGATAACAGATCCCGTCCTCCCCGTCTCCGGGCATATAACGCCTGACGTTCCACCTGACGGAATCGAAGAGCGCCGCCCTTCCCGAGGCGAAGGAAACTGCGTTCGCCGCGAGCAGCAGCACGATGACGGCGGCGATGAGCGCTGTCCGGACGCCCCTGCCGCCAAGCCGCCCATGAGCCCGGCGCAGCTCCTTCCGCCGCTTTTCGAAATAGCGCAGGCTCTCCCCACACTCCTCTATCAGCGCCGCATCGCGCCCGTGCTCGGGCTTTGCAAGCTCCTCGTCCCTTATCCGCGCGAGCTCCCGCGCATATTCGGCGCATTCCCTTTCCGTCACCCGCGGCGGGAGCGCTCTTTTCCATTTATCATTCATCCTCAAAATATCGCCTCGCCATCTCCGTCACCTTATCGGTAAGCCTCGAAAGCTTCACCCGGACGGCGTCCTTCGATCTTCCCGTTATCTCCGCCAGCTCGTCGAGCTTGAGCTTTTTCTCATATGCAAGCTCTATAAGCTCCCTGTCGCCCTCGGGCAGCGTCCCGAGCAGCTCCTGTTTTATGCGCCCGAGCTCCTCGTCGTCCGGGCCGGGCTCCGGCGAGAGAAGGTCCCCGAGGAATTCCCTCTCCGCTCTGAAAAACGGGGCCTCGCCGCGCTCCAGCATGGCCTCGAGCGATACGTTCCGCCCGTAATACGCCTTGCTTTCGCGCCGCTTTTCGCGTATCGCGTTCGCCGCCGTGCGCCTCAGCCAGCCGGATATATTGGGATGCTTCGGCGGGTCTCCGAGCTTATTTGCGCGCAGAAAAGCCTCCGCAGCGCATTCCCGCGAAAGCTGCTCGTCCCCGCCCGTCCTTTTAAGGCAGTATTTGAGCAGCGCCTCGTACTGCTGCTCCGCTATATCGTTGAGCGTTTTTCCCTCTTCCTTCAATTCGATCTCCGTCCGGCTGATCGCCGTTTTGAAGGATTTTACCACACAGGGCTTTCCCGGGCAAACCCGAAGCCCCCGGAGCGGTTCAAATCAATATGACCCTTTTGCTTAAAACGAACACCCGCAGGAACAATATATTTTTTTCAGGACACAGATGAGACGACAACTGACAACTGATAACTGATAACTGATAACTGACAGTTGGGAAGGTTGCGGCGGCCGACCAAAAGGCTCCCTCGGACAAATGTCCCCCGGGGAGGGAACACCTTAGGCGAGCAAAGCGAGCAACGCAAAACCTTTGGTTTTGCTAATCGAGAAAACATTTCGGGCCGTCCCTCATGCTTTCTCGCCAGCCGAAGAAAAATGCATGCAAATTTTTCTGAGGCCGTCGCCGCGGCGCGTTAGGTGCGGAACCTCGTCAACACCAGCCGTAGGATCGCACCTGCGAGTCAATCCCGTGGTAATTCCTGAACGTAAGACGGAGTAAGGTTATTTCCCAAAACAGGAAGCCGCA
>CAMZFO010000017.1 GCA_947306125.1 uncultured Clostridia bacterium
GGCGGAGCCGGCGGAGCCTACGGAGTCCTCGCCGACGGAGGCTGCTCCCACCGAGGCTGCTCCCACCGAGCCTGCGCCGACCGAGCCCGCTCCCACCGAGCCCGCGCCGACGGAGCCCGCGCCTGCGGAAGCCTCTCCGACCGCGGCTGCAGCGGAGCAGGAGGAGGGCGGGGAAGAGGCGCCCGCCAAAAAGAACGCGTACATATGGATCCCCGCGATCGCCGCTGTGATCGCGGTCTGCGCGGCGGCTGCGGCCGCGGTAAGGAGGAAGCATGAAAGGAGTTAAAATCGCGGCAGCCGCTTTGCTTTTGGCGGCGCTGATGCTTTTCGCATGCTGCGCGAAGCCCGCCGTGAAGGACGAGTATCCCTGCCACTGCACGCTCTATATAGACTGCAAAACCATACTCGACAATATGGATATGCTCGATCCCGACAAGGCGGAGCTCGTTCCCGATGACGGCGTGATACTCCCGGAGATCACCGCCGGATTCGAGGAGGGCGAATCGGTCTACGACGTGCTCCTGCGCGAGCTGAGGGCGAGGGGAATACATATCGAGTCCTCGTTCGTACCGCTCTATAATTCCGCCTACGTCGAGGGCATAAACAATATCTATGAGTTCGACTGCGGCCCGACGAGCGGCTGGGAATACTGTGTGAACGGCGAGTTCCCGAATTACGGCTGCTCCGCCTTCGAGCTTCACGACGGCGATTCCGTCCGCTTCCTGTTCACCTGCGATCTCGGCGCGGATATCGGGGATCGGTATAAGGATAAAAACTGACGATCGGTTATTACAGCTCTCCGGTGCGTATATGCACGGGGAGCTTTTTTATGTCGTTTTTTCTCAAAAATGCCGTCAATTTCAAAAGCTTGCCGCAATTCCGAGGTTGCATTGCAATACCGTTTATAGTATAATAGAGAATGGTTTAGTAGAGTCCGGCACTATGTCCCTGCGGTCATATGGGCTCTTTGAATGCCGATCCCGGGCGGCCGATGCGGGCGGGATACCCGCTTTTGTCGGTCGGCAAAGAACAGAAAAGCGCACTGCGCTCCGGCTCCGAACGGGCCCGAAAAGCGCTTTGCGGTGCTCCCCTTACCGGGGAGCGGAAGGGGGAAGACCATGACTGAGAAGCGTGTAACGATCGAAAGATGGTCTCGTGTGATATCGCTTATATCGCTGGACGTGATAAGCTGTTTTCTGGCTTACGTCCTTGCGACCTGGTTCCTGCACAGCGCCGTGGAAGGGGGGTACGGGTTCCCGTTCCTTGCCGCGACCACGCCGGGCGCTGCGCTGCACCCGTATTTCGGCAATATACAGGTGGCGGTGTTCATCGCAATTTACGTCGCCTCTTTCGCGCTGTTCAGGCTTTACAGCAGCATATGGAGCGTCTCCGGCCTTAACGAGGGACTGATGGTGCTTGCGGGCATCGCCGTCGGCACCGCGGGCTGTCTCCTCATCAACTTCGTATTATCGTTCATTCCGTTCACGCGCGGCATCGGCTTCCGTAATTCGAGCAGGGCGGGCATCTGCCTTGCCGGTATGTTCCTCTGCGTTTTCGTGTTCCTGACGAGGTTCGGGTACCGCATTATCCGCAGGCTCGTGCAGGACGCTTCCGCCGGCTCCAATGAGGATAAGAAGCCGACGCTCATCGTCGGCGCGGGCTATTTCGGCGCATACGTCCACTCGCAGATCACCAATGGGCAGAGCGCGCCCGACTGCGTGACTATAGGCTTCGCGGACGACAACAAGGCGAAGCTCGGCATGCGCATCGACGGCATCAAGGTGCTGGGCACCACTGAGGATATACCCGCCATAGTCAAAAAGTACCGCGTGCAGGAGATAATCATCGCCATCCCCTCCATTTCGGCGCAGAGGCAGGCGGAGATCGTCACCATCTGCCGTGAAACGAAGTGCCACGTCCGCCTTGTGACTCCGCTCCGCGAGCTCAACGACGCTCCCACGATGAGCGATATCCGCGAGATAAAGATCACCGATATCCTGTTCCGTCCGGAGGTCGATCTGGACCTGCGCTCGATAGAGGGCTATCTCGAGCATAAGTGCGTGCTCGTGACGGGCGGCGGCGGCTCCATAGGCTCCGAGATCTGCCGTCAGATAGCGCTCTTCTATCCCGCCAAGCTTATCATATTCGATATTTACGAGAATAACGCTTATGAGCTCTACTGCGAGCTCAAGCGCCGCCATCCCTGGCTCAACGTCATCATAAGGATCGGTTCCGTGCGCGACAAGGCAAGGCTCGACGCCGTGATGGACGAGTTCCATCCCGAGATAGTCCTTCATACCGCCGCGCATAAGCACGTGCCGCTCATGGAGGACAGCCCCGCCGAGGCCGTCAAGAACAACGTGTTCGGCACCATGAACGTATTGAAGTCCGCCGAGCAGCACGGCGTCAAGCGCTTCGTGCAGCTTTCGACGGATAAGGCGGTCAACCCCTCCAACGTGATGGGCGCGACCAAGCGCATAACCGAGCTTATCGTTCAGCAGTTCGCGCGCAGGAGCGTCATGCGCTGCATGACCGTCCGCTTCGGCAACGTATTGGGTTCCCACGGCAGCGTCATACCGCTGTTCGAGAACCAGATCAGGTCGGGCGGCCCCGTGCTCGTGACCGATAAGGATATCACGAGGTACTTCATGACCATCCCGGAGGCGGCGCAGCTTGTACTCCAGGCGGGCGCTCTGGGCGAAACCGGCGCCATATACGTGCTCGACATGGGCGAGCCCGTCAAGATCTATGAGCTTGCGGAAAAGGTCATCAGGTTCCACGGCTTTGAGCCGAACGTGGATATGCCCATCGAGATCACGGGCCTGCGTCCCGGTGAGAAGATGTATGAGGAGCTGCTGACCCCCGAGGAGCAGAAGGCGATGGAGCGCACGGCGCACGGCAGGATATTCAAGGCCAAGCCCGAGCCGATCGACAGCGAGGTGTTCAATGAGAAGCTCGAGGAGCTTTACGAGCTTGCCGAGATGAACTCGCCCGCAGTCGTCGAATGCATCGCTGAGATCGTCCCCAACTTCAAGAGGGAAGAGAAAAACACTGAAAAAACGGCGTAAAAGCCGCGCGGAGCACCATTATGGCATTTATCAGGAAAAACGATATAGCCCCCTTCGAGAAAAAGCTTTGGCTCGCTTCGCCCACTATGCACGGCGAGGAGCTCAAGTATATGCAGGAGGCGTACGATACCAACTGGATCAGCACTCTCGGCGCGAACATAGACGAGGTCGAAAGCGCGATAGCGAAGATGATCGGCGTCAAGCACGCGATAGGCTTGAGCTCCGGCACTGCGGCGCTGCATCTTTCGGCAAGGCTCGCGGGCGAGAAGCTCTACGGCAGAGCCCCCGCGAACCGCGGCACGCTTGCGGGCAGGAAGGTGTTCGCAAGCGACGTCACCTTTGACGCCACGGTCAATCCCATAGCGTATGAGGGCGGCGAGGCCGTGCTCATCGACGCCGAGCGCGAAACGTGGAACATGGATCCCGAAGCGCTCGAGAAGGCCTTCGGGCTCTTCCCGGAGGTCAAGCTCGTCGTGCTCGCGCATCTTTACGGCACGCCGGGCAAGATAGCCGAGATAAGGGAGGTCTGCAGGAGGCACGGTGCGCTCATTATCGAGGACGCCGCCGAAAGCCTCGGCGCGACATACGTGCTTGACGGAGTCGAGCGCGAGACGGGCTCGTTCGGCGATCTCAACTGCATCTCGTTCAACGGAAACAAGATAATCACGGGCTCCTCCGGCGGTATGTTCCTTACCGATTCCGATGAGGATGCCGAAAAGATACGCAAATGGAGCACCCAATCCCGCGAGAAGGCGCATTGGTATCAGCATGAGGAGCTCGGCTATAACTACCGCATGAGCAACGTGATAGCCGGCGTCGTGCGCGGGCAGCTCGGGCACATAGACGAGCATATCGCCCAGAAGCGCGCGCTGTACGAGCGTTACAGGGAGGGCTTTGCGGGGCTCCCCGTGAGCATGAATCCATTTGACAGGGAAAGGTCCACCCCCAATTACTGGCTGAACTGCATGCTGATCGAAGAGAGTGCCATGTGCCGTCAGGAGCGCGGCGATCTTAATGCTTCATTCGTTCCCGAGCACGGCAAGTCATGTCCCACCGAGATACTCGAGGCGCTCTGCTCCATAAACGCGGAGGGGCGTCCCATATGGAAGCCCATGCATCTCCAGCCCATCTACCGCCGCAACCCGTTCGTCACGGTCAGGGGGCTCGCGGAGCCCGGCGCTCAGGACGCCGTCGGCTCGGATATCTTCCGCAGGGGCCTGTGTCTGCCGAGCGACAATAAGACGACTCACGCTCAGCAGGATATCGTTATCGAAATAGTCCGCCGCTGCTTCGAATAAGGGGGAAAAATGCTGCCCGAGAGGAAAATGGGGTTTTACGAAAAATACGTCAAGCGCGTGCTTGACGTCATTTGCGCGGCCGCGGCCCTGATCGTTTTCGGCTGGCTTTACGCCGCCGTCGCGATACTCGTGAGGCTCAAGCTCGGCAGCCCCGTTCTTTTCAAGCAGCCCCGTCCCGGCATGGTCGATCCCAAGACCGGGCGCGAGACGGTTTTCGAGCTTTATAAATTCCGCACCATGACCGACGGGCGCGACAAAAACGGGGAGCTTCTTCCCGACGAGGTCCGCCTTACCAAATTCGGCAGGATGCTCCGCGCGACGAGCCTGGACGAGCTGCCGGAGGCGATAAACATACTTAAAGGGGATATGAGCGTGATAGGCCCCCGCCCGCAGCTCGTGCGGGATATGACTTTCATGAGCGAGCGTCAGCGGATGCGGCATACGGCGAGGCCGGGCCTTTCCGGGCTCGCGCAGGTAAAGGGCAGGAACGCCATCTCCTGGGAAGAAAAGCTCGAATGGGACCTGAAATACATTGAGAAAGTGACCTTCTTGAACGATCTGAAGCTCGTATGGCTCACGTTTACGCAGGTTTTCATCCGCCCCGATATGACCGAGAGCAGCAGCGAGACCGACGTCACGCTCGATTACGGCGACGCGCTGCTGAAGGAAGGCAGGGTAACGAGGGAGCGGTATGACGAGCTGCGCGCGCTGGCTTTGGA
Source organism: uncultured Clostridia bacterium (assembly GCA_947306125.1). Classification (GTDB taxonomy): domain Bacteria; phylum Bacillota; class Clostridia; order Christensenellales; family CAG-138; genus UBA3857. The sequence continues at coordinate 5,086 of CAMZFO010000017.1, forward strand.
GATCATAGAACAGCACGAGAGGGAAAAATGAGGGCTCTTGTATCTATAATAATGCCTTCGTACAACACGGGCGCGTTCATCGCCGATTCCATCCGCTCGGTGCAGGCGCAGACCTGCCCCGACTGGGAGCTGATAATCGTCGACGACTGCTCGACGGACGATACGGAGGAGGTCGTTCGGCCCTTCCTTTCCGATCGGCGCATCAGGCTTTTCCGCAATGAGCGCAATTTCGGAGCCGCCGTGAGCCGCAACCGCGCGCTGCGCGAGGCAAAGGGCAGGTGGATAGCGTTCCTCGATTCGGACGACCTTTGGGCGCCCGAGAAGCTCGAGAAGCAGACTGCGTTCATGGAAAGCGGCGGATATGCCTTCTCATACACCCGTTATGCGGAGATCGACGCGGAGGGGAACAGCACGGGCGTCCGCGTATCCGGCCCCCGAAGGATCACAAGGGCGGGCTTTTTCAACTACTGCTGGCCGGGCTGCCTCACCGTCATGTACGACCGGGAGGCCGTGGGCCTCGTGCAGACAGCCGATATCAAAAAGAACAATGATTACGCCGTCTGGCTCAAGGTCTGCCGTAAGGCGGACTGCCATCTTCTTGACGAGGAGCTCGCGCTATACAGGCGCGGGCGCGCCGGCAGCGTGAGCACGCATGGCGTCGTGTCGCTCATCGGGTGGCATTATAAGCTTTTCCGCGAGGCGGAGGGGCAGAGCGCCGCGGCGGCGGCATTCAATACCGCAAGGAACGTGTTCTTCGGAGCTTACAAGAAGCTTCGTTACGTCAGGCGGGAACGGACTTCGGGAGGAGCGCATGAGCAATAAGAGCCTGTTTTACAGGATCAGAAGAAGGGGGCAGGTGGCAGCCTACAGGCTGCTCGGCCCGGAGGCGGTATCGAAGATCTATTTCAGGCATGAGCTCGGGTACAGGCTGGATCTTGAAAACCCCAAGACCTTCAACGAAAAGCTGCAGTGGCTCAAGCTTTATTACTGGCCGCAGGATGAAAACGCCATACGCTGCGCCGATAAATACGCCGTCCGCTCCTATATCGGGAGCGTGGGCAGGCCGGAGCTTTTGAACGAGCTCATAGGCGTTTGGGATCGTGCGAAGGACATCGACTGGGATGCTCTCCCCGAAAAATTCGCCCTCAAATGCAACCACGGCTGCGGCTATAACCTCATCTGCGCCGATAAGTCGAAATACGACCGCGGCCGCGTCATACGCCAATTCGACAAATGGATGCACGAGGATTTCGGCGAGTTCAACGCCGAGCCGCATTACGACAGCATACAAAAAAAGATCGTCTGCGAAAGGTTCCTCGAGGGCGAGGTCATCAACTATAATATCTACGTTTTCAACGGGAAGGTCGTTTTCTTCTCGGTCGCGGGCGGCCTTGGCGACGGCGTCGGCGAGCATCTGACCTATTATAACGCCGACGGGACACCCGCCTTCTTCAAGAACAGGAATTACCCCGTCAGGCCGGGCAGGCTTTCCGATCTGCTCCCGCAGATGCGGGAAACGGCCGAGTACCTTTCCAAGGGGTTCCCCATGGTCAGGGTCGATCTCTTCGACGTCGGAGGCAGGCTCATGCTCTCCGAGCTGACCTTCACCCCCGGCGGCGGGCTCATACCCTTCGATTCCTACGAGGCTGATAAATGGCTTGGCGACCGGCTCGATATCAGCCGGGAGATGGAGCTTATAAACAGCAAACGGAGCGGCCGGACAGGAGCTGCCGAATGAACAGGATATTACTGATCGGGGCATACGGCGACGGCAGCCCGACCACGAGCGGGCAGATAATAAGGACCTGCGTAACGTATGACGAGCTCAAGAAAAGATACGGCGAAAAGAGGGTGCTGCGGGTCAACACGAGCCTTGCCGGCACGCACAGGCTCTCATTTCTCGTAAAGCTGGCGGCCGGATTGCTCCGGTCGAAAACGATAATGGTGATAGTCTCCTCCAACGGCATGAGGGTGCTCTATCCCATACTGGAGAAGGCCTCGAAGCTCTTCGGCAGGAAGGTGCTGAACAGCATCGTCGGAGGCACGGTAAAGTCGATACTCGAGAGGCAGCCCGAGTGCCGCGGAGCGATGAAGAGCTTCGCCGTGAACTGGGTGCAGCTCCCGACTATGATAGACGAGCTTGCCGCGGAGGGCATTTATAATTCGGAAGTGCTGCCCAATTCAAAGCCCATGGCGCCCGTAAGGGCGGAGGATATCCGCATGATATCCGAGCCGCCCTACCGCTTCTGCACTTTCAGCCGCATTTCAAGGGAAAAGGGCGTCGACGCCGCTATAGAGGCGGTCAAAGCCGTGCGCGGCAGGGGCGTAAAAGCGGAGCTCGACATCTACGGGCAGCCGGACGACGGCTTCAGGGAAGAATTTGAGGAGATAATGGCTTCCGCGCCGGACTATATCCGGTACTGCGGGGTCGCGCCATATGATAAGACGGCGGAGCTTTTGAAGGACTACTATATGCTGCTCTTCCCGACCACGTTCGTAGGGGAAGGCTTCCCCGGTACGATAGTGGACGCGCTCTTTGCGGGGCTCCCCGTGATCGCGACGGATTGGAAGCATAACGCGGAGCTCATCGCAGACGGCGAGACGGGTTACGTTTACGACTATCACGATAAGAACGCTCTGGCGGAGCTCATCGAAAGGGCCGTTTCCGATCCCGAGGGGGTATACCGCATGAGTGTCAACTGCGCGAAGGAAGCGGAAAAATACTCGATAGACAGGGTAATGGATATCATCTGCGCCAGGATAGGAGATTGATATGAAAAGACTCCTCTGCATTCTGGATTCGCTCGACACGGGCGGAGCGGAGACCTTCATGATGAAGCTATATCGCGCCATGGACCGCACCGAGTATCAGCTGGATTTCATAGTCTGCAAGGACGGCTGCTACGATAAAGAGGTGCTCGAAAAGGGCGGCAGGATCTATAAGATACCGCTCCGGACGAAGGAATTCTTCAAGGCGTTCTCCGGCATCCGGAGGACGGTCAAAGAGAACGGTTATGAAAACGTATTGAAGCTGGGCTCCTCGCCCAAGGTCGTGACCGATCTTTTCGCCGCAAGGCTCGGCGGCGCACGGAAGATATGCCTGCGCTCATGCAACGCTCCGACGACCCTCGGCAGAAAGCAGAAGCTCATCGACGCCGCGCTGCGGCCCTCGATGAACGCATTGGCGAAGGTCAAGATAGCTCCCTCGGATCTTGCCGCGCTCTACACCTTCGGCGAAAAGCAGGTGAAGGCAGGCCGCGTGCATATATTGAAGAACGCCGTCGATCTCGATTACTATAAGCGGGACGAGGCGGGAGCCGAGCGGGTGAGGGAGGAGTTCGGGCTAAAGGGCAAATTCGTCGTCGGGCATATAGGCAGGCTCAATAAGCAGAAGAACCATGCGTTCCTCATCGAGATATTCGCAGCCGTCGCCCGCCTGAAGCCCGAAAGCGCGCTGCTCCTCATAGGCGTGGGCGAGCTGGAGGACGATATCCGCGCAAAGGCCCGAAGCCTCGGCATAGCGGATAAGGTCGTCTTCGCGGGCCGCAGGAGCGATATACCCGCGCTGCTCTCGGCTATGGACGTATTCGTGTTCCCGTCCCTCTATGAGGGCATGCCCAACACGGTCATCGAGGCGCAGGCGGTCGGCGTGCCCTGCGTGGCGTCCGACGCCATCACGAAGGGGGCGAACGTGACGGGAGCTCTTAAGTATCTTTCGCTCGAAGCAGGCGCCGACGAGTGGGCGAAGGCCGCCATAAAGGCGGGCGCTGCACCGCGGGCGGATATGAGCGCGGTAATGCGTGAAAAGGGCTATTCCATCGAGGGATCGGTAAAGGAATTCATTAAGCTCTGCTATTAACTCCCGGGCTGCCGGCCCGAAGGATAACGGATATGAAAAAAAGGGATTTCGCTCTTGATGCGGGCAGATTTTTCTTCCTGATATTCTGCCTGTATACGAGCTGGTTCAGAGAAACATACGGTTTTCAGCAGATTATTCTGTACGGATCCTCGATAGCGCTCACCGCTTTCGTGGCTTTGGATGTTATAACGGCCAGAAGGATCCGATTCTCCGATGTACCTTCCCTGCTCAAAATGCTGTTCATATTTGCTGTTTATGCGCTGATTACAGGAATTGTTGTTGCTGAGGACATTAATCTTTGTGTTTCGTCACTGCTTACCTTTTTTGCGTATTATACTGTCTGCTTCTCGGCTTTTTATATCTCTAAGCGAGAGGGCAGTTTTGCTTGGGTATTCAGAATAATTCGTATTTGTGGATGTATCGTATCAGCCTATATCTTCACAAGAGGTTATTCATATCATACAAGCGGTGTCTATGCGACAACTCTTGGGCCGTTGAACAACCCGAATTATCTCGGATTGTTTATGCTCGTTGCTATCATGGCGGCAGTGTATGATTATGAAGGCTTCATAAAGCATATTTGGGTCTATCTGCCTATGATAATCATTTTCGCTATAGTAATCGTGATGTCAGCAAGCAGGAAGTGTCTTATTGCGCTTGCAATACTGCTTGCAGGCTGGATCATGATGCTTCTCAGATCCCTTTCAAAGGGACGGGGAACGAAGGATATCGCCTTTCTTAGAAGAACGGCACCGGTCATAATGCTTGTTCTCATAATTGGTGTTGCCGCTGGCGGAATATACATTATGAGATCTTTTGAATCCACTAACGTTTACACCAAGTTCGTAAAATCGGTTAATGAAGGTGAAGGTGTAAGCTCCAGAATCAAGCTTTATAATGAGGCATGGAGTATGTTCCTTTCACATCCCATAGTTGGCGTGGGATTCGATCAGTATCGCGTTTATTCGTCTGTACACATGTACTCGCATTCGGCATACGCGGAGATACTCTCCTGCCACGGCATAATAGGGATGGCGGTATTCTATATCCCGATATTCAGCATGTATATCAAGAATCTGAAGTTCTGCATCAGGGATAAATTCAGAGATTATACCGCCGCCGTCATTTTGCTCTTTTTCACGGTTGAGCTGTTACTCGGCATAGGGCAGATATTCATCTACGAGTTCTATCATCTGCTTATGCTGACCTACATTTCCTGGGCGTGGAACGAATACAGCAGGGCGGCTGTCAATGCGCGCAGAAGGCAGGGCTCCTCGGGAAGGATGAGCGCGGCTTACGGGAGGACGGGTCGATGAGCATCATTCGTACTGTGAAAAAAGCCATAAGAGATCCCAAAAGGATACTCCATTACCTCCTGGGGAAAAGGATATCCCGCGTGCTTTCCGATAAAGCCTTCATCAAGCTTTATTACTATGCTTCCTTCGGCAGGTTTCCCGATATCGAACATCCGAAAACGTATAACGAGAAGCTTCAGTGGCTCAAGCTCTATGATCGAAGGCACGAATACATGCTCATGGTCGATAAGCTTGAAGCAAAGAAATATGCCGCGAGCGTCATCGGTGAGCAATACGTGATCCCGACTCTCGGGGTCTGGGACGATTTCGATGAAATAGATTTTTCAAAGCTGCCGGAGAGGTTCGTGCTCAAGTGCACCCATGACAGCGGCGGTATCGTTATTTGCAGCGACAGGAGCGTATTTGATAAAGACGCGGCCCGTGATAAGATAAACGCGTCGCTGAAAACGAACTACTATTGGCACGGCAGAGAATGGCCGTACAAAAACCTGAAGCCGAGGATAATCGCCGAAGAATACGTTGAGGACGAGGCTACCGGGGAGCTGCGGGATTACAAGTTCTTCTCGTTTGACGGAGATACAAAAGTAATGTTTATCGCGACGGATCGGTTCACAGAGGGAGTGGAGATGAAATTCAATTATTTCGATATGGATTTCAATCATCTCCCGTTCTCAAACACGCATCCTCAAGCGGATATACCTCCGGCAAAGCCCGAGCGCTTTGATGAGATGAAAGCGCTCGCGGATAAGCTCTCAAAGGGAGTTCCTCAGATGAGAGCGGATTTTTACGAAGTTAACGGCAAGGTGCTCTTCGGCGAGATGACCTTGTTCCACAGCAGCGGCTTCCAGCCCTTTCACCCCGAGGAGTGGGACCGCATATTCGGCGATTGGATAGTGCTGCCGGAAAAGACTGAATAAGCGCCGCGCGTGTTGTCAGCGCGTGAGGATGAGAATGGACGGATCTTCCTCCACCTCCACCAAAAAGGTGGTCATAAACTCAATAATCTATTCGCTCAGCGGACTTATGCTGAAGTGCTTCAGCTTCTTTCTGCTGCCGCTCTATACGGCGTACCTTACGACCGAGGATTACGGCATAACGAGCGTTGCGACGAGCTTCACGAACACCATGTCCTTCATAGTCGCGCTGTCGCTCTATTCGGCTATAATGCGGTTCTACGTCGATCTCAAGAAGGACGCGGAAAAGCTCAGGCGCTTCTACGGCAGCGTCGTGCTGTTCACGCTGGGGTCGGGCGTAATATGGCTGCTGCTCTTCACGGTTTTCAGAGAGCCGCTCTGCAAGCACGTTTTCTCCGGGATACCGTTTTTGCCGATAGTGCTCGTGTGCCTTATCGAGCTCGTGTTCACCTGCCAGGTCACGATTTTCGACGACTTGCTCAAGAGCCAGCAGAAGGCGGCTATGAGCTCGGCGATCAATATGATCAGCTTTTTCATCAAGCTGGGGCTCAATATCTGGTTCATAGTGGGACTCAGGATGGGCGCTCTGGGCACTCTGCTCTCACTGCTTATTGTGGACGTGCTCTATACCGCATTCTTCTTCGTCTATCTTACGGTGACAAAGCAGATCCGCTTCTGCATAGACCTCCCGCTTTTGAAGGAGGCGCTCAAGTATTCCGTCCCGATAATCCCACACAGGCTCTCCACGAGGATAGCGCTGCTCGTCTCAAAGGTGCTTATTGGCGGCGCGGATTCCCTTTCGAGCCTCGGCGTTTACACCGTCGCCACCCAGTTCGGCGATATCGCCGACACCCTGCAGGGCTACGTGGATAAGGCGTATCAGCCCTGGCTTTTCGAGAAGCTCTCGGCGGGGGAGGAGGGCTTCAAAAGGTCCATACGCGAGACGGTGCAGATGCTCATTGCGGTGCTTGGCCTGCTGTTCGTCTGCATCGCGCTCTTCGCGCAGGATTACATACTCCTGCTTGTTAACAAGGAGTACGTGGACGCATGGAGATATATCCCGCTCATAGTGCTCGTTTACGCTATAAAGACGCCGTATTACTTTTACGTATCGGTGCTGCTTTACAACAAGAAGTCCTCGCGGATACTCTTTATCGCCACGCTGACCGGGAGCCTTATAAACGTGTTCCTCTCGTTCTTCCTCATACCGAAGTACAGCGTTTACGGCTCCATTCTGGCGGACGCCATATCGATGGTGATAAGGGTGGCTATAGTGGTCGCCATAAGCAGGCGGATAGAGGACGTGGGATTGAAATTCAGGGATTTTGCGGTCAATTTCCTGATGGTGATGCTGTTCATAGCCGCGGGGCTTTCCCTCTCGTTCCTGAAATTCGGGAACAGCTTCAGCATCGTAAATCTGCTTTTCAAGATCGCGATAACCGCGGCGTACGTCGCATTCATATACTTCAGGTACAGGAAACAGCTCGCGGCGCTTCTGAAGGCTTTTAAGAAGCGCAGGGCAAGCTGACGCAGCTGCATCATGCGGAGGATAAACGCAAATGACCAGTAGGGAATTCATCGACGAAGTAATGGCCAGCCCCATATGTCCGGAGGGCTTTTTGGAGCTGTACAGTGATTTTAGGCGCTTCCAGGCCGAGGCGATAAGGGCGCTCCTCGAGTTCCACAGGGTGTGCGAAAAGAACGGAGTGCTCTATCAGGCGGCATACGGCTCGCTGCTCGGCGCCGTCCGCGACGGCGGCCAGATACCCTGGGATTACGACGTGGACGTGTTCGTTCCGTACTCCGAAAGGGAGAAGCTGATAAGGGCGCTCGAGGCCGACCTTGGCGATGATTTCTATTATTACTCGCCCGAAACGGACGGCAGATGCAGGCATATGATCATCAGGCTCGCGCCCAAGGGCTACAGGACCGAGGCGCTGCACGTGGACGTATTTTTCCTCGTGGGCGTTCCGGATGACGAGGCGGAGAGGATGCGCTTTGCCAAAAAGATAAAGAAGCTCACCGAAAAGCGATTCTATAAATTCGTCAATATCGGGGAGGAGTCCCGGCCCGGCTCCAGATACAGGATGAAGCTTATGCTTCTCAGGGCGGTGTATAGTCTATGTCCCATAGGCCTTATACAGAAGGAATACGATAAGCTTTGCGGCAAGTATCCCTGCAGGGAGTCCGAGTATTTCGTGGAGGGCTCGTTCTTCGCCGATAAGAAGTACAGGATACCTAAAAGGATGGTCTATGAGACCGAGCTTCTGGAGACCGACTTCGGCAAGGTGAGGGTCCCCGCGGATCACGACGGACTGCTCAGGCTGATCTACGGGAATTATATGCAGCCGCCGTCTCTCGAGGCGAGGCTCGGGGAACTGATGCAGCATTACCGCCGGCTCAAGCAGTTCGAGTCATACGGTAAAAAGAACTGATCCGGATAAGCGAACGGAGGAGAATATGCAGGCGATAATTCTTGCTGCCGGAATGGGCAAGCGTTTGAAGGAGCTCACGCAGCATAATACGAAGTGTATGGTAAAGGTCAACGGAGTGACCCTCATCGAGAGGATGCTCCGCCAGCTCGAGGGGCTCGGGCTTTCCCGTATAGTGATAGTGATAGGCTACGAGGGCTTAAAGCTCGTTGATTATATTTCGGAGCTCGGGGTGAAGACGCCGATAGTTTACGTCGAAAACCCGATATACGACAGGACGAACAATATCTATTCGCTCGCGCTTGCGAAGGAATGGCTCTGCAGGGAGGACACGCTCCTGTTTGAGTCGGACATAATATTCGAGGACTCCGTGCTCAAAATGCTGGTGGACGACCCGCGCGATACGCTCGCGCTCGTGGATAAATTCGAGTCTTGGATGGACGGGACCTGCATAAAGGTCGGCGCCGACGACAGCATAGAGGCTTTCGTGCCCGGCAAGAACTTCAAATACGAGGATATCAAGGCGTATTACAAGACCGTCAATATCTATAAATTCAGCAGGCATTTTTCCGAGGCGTATTACGTTCCTTTCCTCGAGGCTTACCGCTCCGCGCTCGGTCAGAACGAGTATTACGAGCAGGTGCTCCGCGTCATAACGATGCTCGACGAGCCGGTCATAAAGGCCAAGAGGCTTTCGGGTCAGCGCTGGTACGAGATAGACGATATTCAGGATCTTGATATAGCGGAGTCCATATTCACTCCCGACGACGACGAGCGCGTGCGCCTGCTGCAGGGCAGGTTCGGCGGCTATTGGAGGTATCCCAAGCTCATTGACTTCTGCTATCTGGTGAACCCCTATTTCCCGCCGCAGAAAATGAAGGACGAGCTCATGGCGAATTTCGACGTACTGCTCACGCAGTATCCTTCGGGGCAGAAGGTGAACAGCCTTCTCGCGGCGAAATGCTTCAACGTCAGGCCGGAGAACATAGTGGTCGGCAACGGCGCGGCGGAGCTCATAAAGAGCCTTGCGGAGTTTATCGAAGGCAAAACGGGAGTCGTCCGCCCCACGTTCGAGGAGTATCCCAACCGCCTGCTCAGGGACGGAGTGGTCGAGTTCAAGCCCGACAACAGGGATTATTCCTATACCGCCGACGACCTTATCGAGCGCTTCGACGGCGAGGACATAAAGAATCTCATTCTCATTAACCCCGATAACCCGACCGGCAGCTATATAGCGAAGGAAGGTCTCCTGCGCCTCATAAAATGGAGCAGGGAGAAGGGTATAAGGCTCGTTATCGACGAATCCTTCGCCGATTTTGCGGACGAGGAGAACAACACCTGCATCGATCAGCGGCTTTTGGACGGCGAGCCGCAGCTCTGCGTGATGAAGAGCATATCCAAGTGCTACGGCGTGCCCGGTCTGCGCCTCGGCGTGCTGGCCTCGGGCGATAAGGAGCTCATAGCCGCCATGAAGAAGGACGTCGCGATATGGAACATCAATTCATTTGCGGAGTTCTATCTGCAGATAGAGGAGAAGTATAAGAAATACTATGGGGAGGCGCTGGACGCGATTAGGGCGGAAAGGAAGCGGTTCGAGTCCGAGCTCGCCCGCATAGAGGGCGTCCGTGTCATCCCCTCGCAGGCGAATTACGTTATGGTGGAGCTGGATCGAAGCATCCCCGCAAGGGAGCTGTTGAAGCGGCTGCTGATAAGGCACGATCTGCTCATAAAGGATCTCGGCCCAAAGACGAACGGCGGCAATTATCTGCGCCTCGCGGTCAGGAATACGGAGGATAACGATATCCTTCTTAAGGCCATGGCGGAGGAGACCGCGCTGATAATGAGAGGCGAGCCTTGATGAAAGCCGGGGATCTCCGCAAGGCGGATCCGCTCAGCATCAAGCATTAAGCATAAACCGACGACCCCAGCGAACAGGCGTTTATTTGGAGGCTTATATGACTAAGGAACAGGTATTACTTTTGGGATTGCTGTCCAAGGCATTGTTCAAAAAACCGGCTCCGGCCGCGGATGAAGTGGATTGGAACAAGCTCCTCATGGAAGCGAGGGCGCAGGCCGTGCCCATACTCGCTTACGAGGCGCTCGATAAGGAGGCCGTCCCCGCGGACGTGCTGAGCCTTTGGAAGCAGTATTCCGGAGCAGTGCTCATAAACAATATCCGCGTGACGAGGAACCACGCCGTGCTCAACGAATGGATGAAGGAGGCGGGGATACCTTACGTCAGCCTCAAGGGCTGCGCTTCCGCCGGATTCTATCCCGATCCTATCTGCCGCTCGATGGGCGACGTCGATTTCCTCGTTTACGACAAGGATCTTGAAAGGGCGGGCAAGATACTCGAGGAGCACGGGCTCCTGTCCCGCGGCGGCCGCCACCCCGCGCATATAGAGTATTTCAACAAGCGCGATATCTTCGAGCTCCACTTCGGCGTTGCCGGCATACCGGAGGGCAAGGCGGGGGACGTTGTGCGCGGATATCTTGAGGATACCATCGCCAAGGCCGAGAACAAGACCATCGAGTACGGCAGCGTGAAGATACCCTCCGTTTTCCATCACGGCCTCGTGCTGCTGATACACACCTGCACTCATCTGACCGAAAAGGGCATCGGCATACGCCACCTCTGCGACTGGGCGGTGTTCGTAAACAGCTTCACGGACGAGGAGTTCCGCGCGATGTACGAGAGCAAGCTCAAGGCGGCGGGGCTCTGGAAATTCGCGCAGGCGCTGACTCAGGTCTCGGTCAGGTACCTCGGAGCCGACCCCAAGCCCTTTGCGGAGTTTGAAAACAGCGACCCCATAACCAAGGCGCTCATAGAGGATATCATCGCCGGAGGCAATTTCGGCATGAAGGACAGCGACAGGGTGGAGCAGGTGCCGCTGATCACAGAAAGGAAGCGCATAGGCAGTAACAGGGGGAACGTCATCACCCAGTTCATAGCCTCGAAGTCCGAGCTGATAAAACTGAAATGGCCCGCATGCGAGAAGCATCCGATACTGCTGCCGCTCGGCTGGATCTATTTCAGCTTCTCGTCCCTCATTGGCATTATCACCGGAAGACGAAAGAGCATAAAGGTCAAGAGGGTGCTCGACGGCGCCTCCGTCAGGAGGGAGATCTATAAGAAGCTCGAGCTTTATAAGATAAAATAACCGCGCAAAATAAAGGGGCCGTGATCTCAAATCACGGCCCCTTTTGACGCCCGTCAATCATAATACGCTTTATACCATTGCGCGAACCGCCTCAGGCCCTCGTGTATGTCTATGCGCGGGGTGAAGCCGTAGTCGGCCTCGAGCGCGGCGCTGTCGGCATAGGTCACGGGCACGTCCCCGGGCTGCATGCCGACGAGCTCGCGGTGCGCCTCGAAATCATAGTCCGCGGGGAGCACGCCGGCCCTGACGAGCTCCTCCTGCAGAGCGGCGATATAATCCAGGAGGTTTTCCGGATTGCCGCCGCCGATATTGTAGACCGCGTAGGGGGGCAGGGGAAGCCCGTCCCCGCCCGTGCGCTTCTCGGGAGCGCCCTGCATAACGCGCCAGACGCCCTCGACTATATCGTCGACGTAAGTGAAATCGCGCATGCAGTTGCCGTAATTGAATATCTGTATGCTCTTGCCCGCGGCAAGCTTCTGCGTCGCGGAATAGTAGAACATATCCGGCCTTCCCGCCGGCCCGTAAACCGTGAAGAAGCGGAGGCCGGTGGAGGGGATGCTGTAGAGCTTGGAATAGCAGTGGGCGATGAGCTCGTCGGATTTCTTGGTCGCGGCGTAGAGCGAAACGGGGGTATCGACCTTGTCGTCCGTGCTGAAGGGCACCTTCTTGTTCCCGCCGTAGACGGAGGAGCTCGAGGCGTATACGAGATGCTCCACGGGATACCGCCTGCAGGCCTCGAGAATATTGTAGAAGCCTATTATGTTGGAGGAGATATAGACGTCCGGATGGTCTATGGAATAGCGCACTCCCGCCTGCGCCGCCAGATTCACGACGACGGCGGGCCTGTACTCGCCGAACACACGCTCCACGAGCTCGCGCTCGGCTATATCGCCCCTTATGAATACGTGCTTCACGGGCGATCCCTCTGCGGCCGCCTCTATGAGCGAGAGACGGTATTCCTTCAGCGCGGGATCGTAGTAATCGTTCATATTGTCAAGGCTTATCACCGTCCCGCCCTTCAGTTCCTTTATGAGCCGCAGAACGAGATTTGCCCCGATGAAGCCCGGCGAACCGGTAACGAGCACCGTCTTGTTGTTAAGGTCGATATGCGTTTTGCCCATTCTGATCCGCGCTTTATAAGCGCCCTCCTTTGGATTTGTCAGTCGCGCCTGAAAAGATCGCGGGTGTAGACCTTGTCGGCGACGTCGCCGAGCACGCTCTCGTCGAAGCGGTTGGCGAGTATCACGTCGGATTCCGCCTTGAAGCGCTCTAGATCGTTTACGACCTCGGAGCGGAAGAACTCGGAGCCGTTCTCAAGGGTCGGCTCATAGATGATTATGGGTATGCCCTTGGCCTTTATGCGCTTCATGACGCCCTGTATGGCGGAGGCGCGGAAATTATCGCTGTTGCTCTTCATTGTGAGGCGGTAAACGCCCACAGTGCCGGGATCCTTGGCGATTATGGAATCGGCGATGAAATCCTTCCTGACCGAGTTGCTCTTGACGACCGCCTCGATCATAGTCTGCGGCACGTCCCTGTAATTGGCGAGGAGCTGCTTGGTGTCCTTGGGCAGACAGTAGCCGCCGTAGCCGAAGGAGGGGTTGTTGTAATGCCCGCCTATGCGGGGATCCATGCAGACTCCGTCGATGATCATTTTGGTGTCGAGCCCCTTGGTCTGCGCATAGGTGTCGAGCTCGTTGAAATAGGAGACGCGCACGGCAAGATAGGTGTTCGCAAAGAGCTTTATCGCCTCGGCCTCGGTGGGATGCGCGATGAGTATGGGGATATCCTGCTTCGGCGTCCCGGAGCGGCGCTCCTCCTCGCGCGCGCCCTCAAGGAGCAGCTCCGCAAAGGCTTCCGCCTCCTGCCTGCGGTCGTCGTAAGCGCCGACGACTATGCGGCTGGGATGCAGATTATCATAGAGCGCCTTGGATTCGCGCAGGAATTCCGGGCTGAAAATGATGTTGTTCACGCCGTACTTTTTGAGCACGGAATCGGTATAGCCCACGGGGACGGTGGACTTGATGACCATGAGCACGCCGGGATTGACCTTGAGGGTCCATTCTATCGCGTCCTCGACGGCGGAGGTGTCGAAGAAATGATGCTCGTCGTCGTAATTGGTGGGGGTGGCGATAATGACGAGCTCGGCGGAGCCGTATGCCGCGGCCTTATCGGTCGTGGTGTGAAGGTCGAGCTTCCTCGTGCCCTCGCGCGCCTCGCGGAAGAAGCGCTCTATCTCGTCGTCCTGAATGGGCGATATAAAGCGGTTGAGCTTCTCGGCCTTGGACTCAGTGGTGGTGATGGCGGTGACCTGATGCTTCTGCGCGAGCAGCACTGCAAGCGAGAGCCCGACGTAGCCGACTCCGGCAACGGTTATCTTCATAATAAAACTCCTTTGTTTGATTATCTTTGATCAATCCCTGCGGAATATGTCGCGGGTGTAGACCTTATCCCGGACGTCGTTCAAAATGGGATCGTAACGGTTCGCGATTATGCAGCCGCACATCTTTTTGAACTTCCTGATATTGTTCACGACGAGGCTGCCGAAGAAGGTGGAGCCGTCTGAAAGGGTCGGCTCGTATATGACCACTGTCGCGCCCTTGGCCTTTATCCTCTTCATGACTCCCTGTATCGAGGACTGGCGGAAATTATCCGAATTGGATTTCATCGTAAGGCGGTAAACGCCCACGATCGTGCGGCTCTGGCGGATCTCGGTGGATTCGGAATAGGAATCGCTGTTGCCGTACGTGCCCGCGATCTCCAGCACCCTGTCCGCTATGAAATCCTTCCTCGTGCGGTTGCTTTCGACTATGGCCTGTATGAGGTTTTCGGGCACGTCCCTGTAATTTGCAAGGAGCTGTTTGGTGTCCTTGGGCAGACAGTAGCCGCCGTAGCCGAAGGAGGGGTTGTTATAGTAGTCGCCCACGCGCGGATCCAGACAGACGCCCTTTATTATGGACGCGGTGTCCAGATGCTTGACCTCCGCGTAGGTGTCCAGCTCGTTGAAGAACGAAACGCGCAGCGCAAGGTATGTGTTGACGAAGAGCTTGGTCGCCTCCGCCTCGGTAACGCCGGTAAAAAGCACCTCCACGGGATCCTTCTCCGCTCCGTCGCGCAGCAGATCGGCAAAGATCCGCGCGGCCTCGCGGCTTTCGGGGTCGCAGCCGACGATTATGCGGGAGGGGTGGAGGTTGTCGTAAAGCGCCTTGGATTCGCGGAGGAATTCCGGGCTGAAAAGGATGCCCGCCATGCCGTATCTTTCGCGCGCGGAAAGCGTGTAGCCCACGGGCACGGTCGATTTTATGACCACGACGGGGGGCTCCTTACGGCCTTCGGACGCGGCTTTTATAACGCCGAGCACGTTCTCGACAGCGGAGCAGTCGAAGAAATTCTGCTTGGGATCGTAATTGGTGGGGACGGCGATGATTATGAAATCGGCCTCGGAATAGGCTGCGGCTGCGTCCGCGGTCGCCCTGAGCGAGAGCTCGCGCGAGCCTGCCCGGGCCTCGGAAAGGTATCGTTCTATCAGCTCGTCCTGAATGGGGGATACGAACGAAGCGAGCTTTTCGACCCTTTCGGGAACTATGTCCACAGCGGTCACGTCGTTATGCGCGGCTAAAAGCACGGCAAGGCTCAGGCCGACGTAGCCCGTGCCGGCGACCGCTATGCGGAAGCGCCTCGGAGCGCGGAGCCGCCTTTCGTGAGGCAGAGCGCCTTCGGTGATGTCGCCTATGCTTATCCCCAATGCTTCCGAAAGCGAAACGAACTGATCGACGGAAGGGGTGTAGGACCCGTTTTCGATGCGCGATATAACGGAGCGGTTTATGCCCGTTTCCCGGGCTAAACTGCTCTGAGTCATCGAAAGCTCGGCGCGGCGCCTTTTGACGGCTTCGGCAAGCAAATGATTCGAAATGCGGCGCATCATGACCTCCGTTTGACGCGGATGACACAGCCTGCGTTGCGGCTGGCAACAATCACCCGCGTATCGTGTATAAAACGACCGTGTCAATGATACCAAACAGCACGGCCCGCTGTCAAGCTTTTTCTTGAAGCGCCGCGGCTTTGACATAATGCGGCGCCGCTGCGGCTTCTTGTGCCGATTTGCGCAGATTTTGATGTGGACAACTCGCTTTTAAGATGTTATAATAAAGAATTGAAAGCAAACTGGGCGCGTATGCCCGCGGACGCGCGGGCGGATCGCCGTAAGGGTGAAGCTATGAAAAGATCTCAAAGGGGCATATTCTCGTTCCTCATGACGGTGCTTGCCGTCGTCGGGGCTATTTTCCTTATCTATATCTGGCAGGAAAGGTTCAATAAGGGCAACAGCAAGCCCACCATTATCTGCCCCACGGACAGGGTCTCCGTCAGCGTGGAAAGCATCTCGGACAGCAGCATACTGCTCCGCGACGTGACCGCTATGGACGTTGAGGACGGCGACATCACGGACAGCATAGTCGTCGAGAGCGTTTCCCAGTTCGTCGGCGAGGGCCACTGTATAATCACCTACGCGGCTTTCGATTCGAACAACAACGTATCGAAGCTCACGAGGCATCTTTTCCTCACCGACTACGTTGCCCCGCGCTTCAGGATCACCAGCCCCTTGGAGTTCAACTATTCCTCCAATTTCAATCCGTTAAGCTGCGTCGGCGCTTACGACTGCATAGACGGGGATATTTCCGACAGGGTAAAGATGAGCCCGGTGAACCCGGACGACGACGTCTCCTCGGTCGGCAGGCATCCCGTCGTGATCCGCGTGACCAACA
>CAMZFO010000018.1 GCA_947306125.1 uncultured Clostridia bacterium
TTTTTTATTCCCTTCCGAATCTCTTCCCGACGGCCTTTTCGAGCGCGGCGACGGCGTAGTACATGAGCGCCGCGAGCACGCAGAGTATGACTATGCTCGCCATAACGAGATCGAGCTTGAACACCTGTCCGCCGTAGACTATGAGATACCCGAGCCCGCGCTTGGATACGAGGTATTCGCCGACTATGACGCCCACCCAGCTCATGCCCACGCTGATCTTGAGCGCGCTCATGATGGTGGGGACGGAGGCGGGCAGCACGACCTTCAAAAAGGTCTGCGTGCGCGTGGCTCCGAGTGAGCGCATGAGCTGCTGCTTTTCGTGGCTGATCTCCATGAAGCCCGCAAGCACGCTCATGACCGTCACGACGGTCGAAACGAGCAGCGCCATGACTATTATGGCCTTTGCTCCCGCGCCGACCCAGACAATGAGTATGGGCCCCAGAGCGATCTTCGGCAGCGCGTTGAGCACGACGAGGAAGGGATCGAGCACCCTTTCGAGGAAGGGGCAGAACCAGAGCAGCACGGCAAAGGCGACGCCCGCCGCAGTCCCGGCGGCAAAGCCCGCTACGGTCTCCAGAAACGTAGCCGCGATATGCGGGAACAGATCGTGCTGCGAATAGAGCGAGGCGACGGTCCTGACGACCCTTGCGGGGGAGGAGACTATGAAGGGGTCGGCGGCGCCGATCCTCCCCGCGAGCTCCCAGAAGCCTATTATGAGCGCGAGCAGCAGCACGCGCACGGCGGCGGTCAGGCGCGCTTTGCGTTTCAGCGCCTTCAGATACCTTTCATGCTCCCTGCTCATCCGCCTTAAGCTCCTTCCATATCTCGTCGAAAAGCGCCGGAAAACCCGCCGCTCTGCGCCTTTGGAGCGCCGAGCCGTCAAGGTCTATCTCAAATTCCCTACGCACGCACGCGGGCCGCCCCGTGAAAACGGCGACGCGGTCGCTCATGCATATCGCCTCCGAAATATCGTGCGTCACGAGTATCGCCGTGTAGCCGCCCTGCTTTATTACCTCGCGCACCTCGTCCTCGAGTATCAGGCGGGTCTGGTAATCGAGCGCGGAGAAGGGCTCGTCAAGCAGCAGCAGCTCAGGCGAAAAGGCGAGGGTGCGTATGAGCGCCGCCTTCTGCCTCATGCCGCCGGAAAGCTCCGAGGGGTAATGGCGGCGGAATTCGCCGAGCCCGTATTTTTCCATGAGCTCCACGGCCTTTTTCCGCGTTTCGGGCTTGAGCTCCCGCTTGACCTCCAGCCCCAGCAGCACGTTCTTTTCTATCGTGCGCCAATCGAGGAGCTCATCCCTCTGGAGCATATAGCCGACCTTTTTAAGCGCCTCGCGGGGCCTTGCGCCGAGCACGCTCACGCTCCCCGACGAAGGCTCGTAAAGCCCCGTGAGGAGCTTCAGCACGCTCGTCTTACCGCAGCCGGAGGGGCCGACTATCGAAAGGAATTCGCCCCTTCTCACGCTGAGCGAGAGCCCCTCTATCGCCTTCGTTTCGCGCGCGGGCTCGTGATAGGTGAGCGTCACTCCGTCGAGCCGCGCTATGATATCTTCATTCATTGAACGCCTCCGAAAAACAGTTACCGTATAAACTATGCGTTTTTGCCGGGACGGGTGAATGGAGCCCGCGGCGCTTGACAAGCCCGAAGGGGCATTTTATAATTAATTGTCAAAAAGGCGCGAAAGCCTCAAACGAAAGGAAGAAGCATATGGAAATTCAGGAAGCCGTAAAGAAACTCAAGGAAAACAACAAGCTGCTCAGCGCCTATTATCACGCTATGGGCGTGCTGTATTACGATTTCGACACCGTTGCCCCGAAGAACGCGGTCGGCGGTTTTTCGGAGACTATGGCGACCCTTTCCGAGATCACCTATAAGCTCTCCGTGAACGAGGAGAATTTTAAGCTGCTGGATCTGCTGACCGAGCATGAAGCGGAGCTCGACGAGATCACCCGCCGCGAGGTGGAGCAGGCGCAGAGGGGCTTGAAGCTCCTGCGCAACACCCCCATGGAGGAGTACATCGAGTATCAGCGCGTGCAGAGCGAGGCGAACTCCGTCTGGCACGAGGCGAAGGCGAAGAGCGATTATTCCCTCTTCGAGCCCGTGCTCAAAAAGCTGGTCGATTTCAACAGGCGCTTCGCTTCCTACGCCGAGCCCGGGCAGGATCCCTACGATTACTGGCTCAACGAGTACGAGGAGGGCTTCACTCAGGAGGTGCTCGACAAGTATTTCGAGAAGGTCAGGAGCGCGCTCGTGCCGCTCATTCGCAGTATCGGCGAAAAGCAGCAGCCCGAAAGCGGCTTCCTGCATAAATTCTATCCCGCATGGAAGCAGCGCGCGCTTTCCGATCACCTGATGCAGGTGATGGAGATAAACAGGGACGACTGCGCGATAGGCGAGACGGAGCATCCCTTCACCACGGGCTTCAACAAGCACGATATGAGGATCACGACCCATTACTATGAGAACGCGCTGGAATCCAGCATGTATTCCGTGATCCACGAGGGCGGCCACGCCATTTACGAGATGGGCAACTGCGACGAGCTTACGGGCTCCCCCCTCTTCGGCGGCGCCTCCTGCGGTATGCACGAGTCCCAGTCCCGCTTCTATGAGAACATAATAGGCCGCTCCAAGGCGTTTATAGAGCTCGTGTTCCCCAAGATAAAGGAGATGTTCCCCGAGGAGCTCGAGGGAGTCGACGCGGATATGTTCTATAAGGCCGTCAACCGCGCGGAGCCCTCGCTCATACGCACCGAAGCCGACGAGCTGACCTATTCGCTGCACGTGCTCATACGCTACGAGATAGAGAAGAAGCTGATGCACGGCGAGCTCGACACCAAGGACGTTCCCGCCGAGTGGAACAGGCTCTATAAGGAATATCTGGGAGTCGACGTCCCCTGCGACCGCGAGGGCTGTCTGCAGGATTCGCACTGGTCGGGCGGCAGCTTCGGCTATTTCCCCTCCTATTCGCTGGGCTCCGCCTACGGCGCGCAGATACTCCACGCCATGAGGAAGGAGCTGGATGTCGACGCGCTCGTTAAAAACGGCGAGATAGGGAAGGTGACGGAGTGGCTGCGCGAGCACATCCATAAGTACGGCATGATAAAGAAGCCCGCCGAGCTCATACGCATCTGCTGCGGGGAGGATTTCGACCCCGACTACTACATCAAATATCTGACCGATAAGTTCTCCGAGCTTTACGGACTCTGATAAGCATTACGAGGGGCTCTGCCTGCGCAGAGCCCCTCAGACCGCTGACAAAGTTACTGCAGGGAAATAAAACAGTTAATGAAGCAAACTCGGTGCGACCAACGGGAGCCGCGCGGGTCAGCGCGTCCGCGGCGCTGACAGTGGCGACGGCTTCGCCTTACGCTGCGGAACTGCGATAAATCAAGCATTTTTGATCGCTCCTGCGAGACATATCCCCGCGATTGATCCATTCTGCAATTAAGAAGCAGGCTTGCTTCAAATGATTCTATAATCCGGTATGGGGCATCGTAGGGTTTGTCATCAATCCGAGGGGCTCTGCCTGTGCAGACCCCCTTTTTTTACAAAAAGAAACCCGGGGTTGCGGCTCTGACAACAGGAATTGGTGGATGCAACCGGGCTTTATCCGTATAATGGGCACAAGAAAAAGAAAAGGAGCTTTAACCTATGTCCAAAAAAGAGGCAGCGGCGCTGCGCCGCCCCTTCGTACACGAGCTGTTCAGAAGGAACAAGCTCAATCTTGCCGTAACTGTGTTCTCCGCCGCGCTCTGCTCGGGCGGCGCGCTGGTGATCTCGTGGCTGATAAAGGGCGTCACGGATCTTATCTCGGGCGCCGGCGACCACACCATAGGCCGGCTTCTCATTATCGCGGGGATCGCCTTTTTACTGCTCGTTGCGGGCGGCGTACTCGATTGGGTGTTCCTCTCGAGATTCCGCGCGAGGGCGATGAAGCAGTACCGCGAATATGCCTTCGACCGCCTTATGGAAAAGGGCATACAGGCGTTTTCGGGCGAGAACACCTCGCTCTATATCTCTGCGCTCTCGAACGACGTGAACACCATCGAGCGGGACTTCATATCGCCTATACAGGGCACTATACAGGCGGCGATCACGTTCGTCGGGGCGCTCGTGCTCATGATATGGTACAGCCCGCTGCTGACGCTCATCGCGATCGCGTTCTCGCTGCTGCCCATATTCGTTTCGGTGCTGCTCGGCAACAAGGCGGCTAAGGCGGAAAAGGCGGTATCCGACAGGAAGGAAAGCTACACGGGGCTTTTGAAGGACGCGCTCACGGGCTTTGCGGTGATCAAGAGCTTCAAGGCGGAGCGCAGTATTTCCCGAATGCATGATGAGAGCAACGAGGGCGTTGCGGCGGCCTCGGGCGACCGCACGAAGGTGAACGTGCTCGTCAACTACGCCTCCGTGATCGCCATGGGCGCGGTGCAGTTCGGCGTGTTCTTCGTCGCGGCATGGCTGGCGCTCTCCGGCAAAAGCATCACGGGAGGCACGGTAATGCTCTTCGTTCAGCTAATGAACTACGTGCTCAGCCCCATACAGGCATTCCCCACGTTCTACGCGGGCGCAAAGTCCTCGTTCGGGCTCATAGATAAGCTTGCCGGGGCGCTCAATAAGAACGTGCCGGACGAGGGCGGCAGGATAGCTCCGCGGCTCAGCGAGGGCATTTCCATACGCGACCTCAATTTCTCATATGAAAAGGATAAGACCGTGCTCTCCGACGTGGATATGGAGCTCAAGGCCGGCGGGTGCTACGCGCTGGTGGGCGGCTCCGGCAGCGGCAAATCGACCATACTCAATCTGCTCATGGCCTCCTCCCCGGATTACAACGGCAGCATACTCTTTGACGGCACGGAGCTCAAAAGCATCTCCACCGATTCGCTCTACGACCTCGTTTCGATCATCCAGCAGAACGTGTTCGTTTTCAACAGCACCATCCGCGACAACATCACTATGTTCTCCGAATTCCCGGAGGAGGAGATTGAGCGCGCGGTGCGCCTTTCGGGGCTTAAAAAGCTCATCGAGGAGAGGGGCGCGGACTATCTCTGCGGCGAGAACGGCTCCGGTCTTTCCGGCGGCGAGAGGCAGAGGATATCCATTGCCCGCGCGCTGCTCAGGAAAACGCCCGTGCTGCTCGTTGACGAGGCCACGGCCGCGCTCGACGCGCAGACCACCTTCGAGGTGCTGGACGCGATATTGGAGCTTGACGGCTTCACCCGTGTGATCGTCACACACGACCTCGACGAGAACATACTGCGCCGCTGCACGGGGCTTTTCACGCTGAAAAACGGCGAGATAGCCGAGCAGGGCGGCTTCGACGAGCTGATGGAAAGGAAGGGGTATTTCTACTCGCTGTTCACGGTCTCGCAGAAGTAAAAGACAGGAAGCCGAAGCTTAAAAGGGATCCATGCTCCGGCGAGACGCTCCGGCTGTTTGACAATAATAAAAGACTCTGCGGTGAAGCGTTGTCACTGCAGAGCCTTTTCGTTATCGGGCAGGAGTGAGATCAAATACCTTCCTGCGGCGAAAAGCTTACTGCCCCGGCTTTATGCTTATTGAATTATCAGCCCTCGTACTTGACTATGGGCTTCCTTGCGGCGGTGACCTCGTCGGGCCTGCCGACGGGAGTGGTCACGGGGGCGGCATGGATGGCGGCAGGATCGGTCTTGACCTGCTCCGCGATGCCCTTCATGGCCTCTATGAACTCATCCAGGGTCTCGCGGGCCTCGGACTCGGTGGGCTCTATCATCATCGCTTCGTGCACGATGAGGGGGAAGTAGATCGTCGGGGGATGATACCCGCGGTCGATCAGCGCCTTGGCGATATCGGAGGTATGCACCTCGTTCTTCATCATCTCCTCGGTGGGGGTGACGACGCATTCGTGCATGCAGATGCGGTCGTGCGGGATCTCGTAAACGCCGCGCAGCTTGTTCATGATATAGTTGGCGTTCAGCACCGCGTTCTCGGAGGCCTCCTTAAGGCCGGCGGCGCCGAGGGAGCGGATGTAGCAGTAAGCCTTTACGATAACGCCGAAGTTGCCGTAGAAGCTCTTGATCTTGCCAAAGGAATCGGGCTTGTCGTAATCGAGGTAATAGAGGCCGTCGTCATTCTCCTCTATGCGCGGAACGGGCATGAAGGGGATGAGGTGCTTCTTCACGCCTACGGGGCCGGAGCCGGGGCCGCCGCCGCCGTGAGGGGTGGAGAAGGTCTTGTGCAGATTGATGTGCATGACGTCGAAGCCCATATCGCCGGGACGGACTATGCCCATAATGGCGTTCAGGTTCGCTCCGTCGTAATAGAGCAGACCGCCCGCCTCGTGGACTATCTTCGCGATCTCCTTTATATTGCGCTCGAAGAGGCCCAGAGTGGAGGGGTTGGTGAGCATGAGGCCCGCGGTGTCGGGGCCTACGGCCTCCTTAAGGGCGTCAAGATCCACGCCGCCGTCGGGAGCGGACTTGATCTCCTTGACCTTGAAGCCGGCCATCGCCGCGGAGGCGGGGTTGGTGCCGTGAGCGGCGTCGGGAACGATAATGGTCGTCCTCCCGGTATCGCCGCGGTGCTCGTGATAGGCGCGGATGTGCATAAGACCGGTCAGCTCGCCGTGAGCGCCGGCCGCGGGCTGCAGCGTGAATGCGTCCATGCCGCAGATCTCGCAGAGCATATCCTCCATCTCCTTCATGAGCGCGAGGCAGCCCTGGCTCATTTCGGGATCGAGCAGGGGGTGCACCTCGTCGAACACGGTGGCAAGCTCCTCGTTGATCTTGGGATTGTACTTCATCGTGCAGGAGCCCAGGGGATAGAAGCCGTTATCCACGCCGAAATTGCGGCGGGAAAGGTTGGTGTAGTGACGGACGAGATCGACCTCGCCCAGCTCGGGAAGAGCAAGGGGAGCGGAGGCGCGGAGCCCCTCGGGGATCTCGCTCATGGCGCAGGGCGCGTCGCAGGGGGGCAGGTCGTAAGCCCTGCGGCCCTCGTGGGAACGCTCAAAAATCAGCTTATATTCGGAACGCATCACTCTTCACCTCCCATGGAATCAATGGTGTCCTGTATGATGTCGCAAACAAAATCGAATTCGTCGGTGCCGTTCATCTCGGTGGCGCACCAGAGCATGCCGCCGTCCTTTAAGATAAGGCCGCCGGTGATGGAATAATCGGCAAGCGCCTCGTTGATCTCCTTGGCATAGGGGGTGTCGATCACGAACTCGTTGAAGAAGGGAGTCTCGGGATAGCGGAGAGAGATACCCTCTATCTTCTCGAGCTTCTTCGCAAGCAGATGCGCCTTGGCGACGTTCTGCTCGCCCACCTCGCGCATGCCCGCGGGGCCCATGACGCAGCAGTACATTGCGGCCATTATGGCGCAGAGCATCTGGTTGGAGCAGATATTGCTGGAGGCCATCTCGCGGCGGATGTGCTGCTCGCGCGCCTGCAGAGTGAGCACGAACACGCGATTGCCCTCGGCGTCGCGGGTCTCGCCCGCGATGCGGCCGGGCAGATTGCGCATGAGCTTCTTGGTGGCGGCCATGAAGCCGACGTACGGGCCGCCGTACGCCATGGGCAGACCCAGAGGCTGACCGTCGCCGATCGCGATATCCGCGCCGTAATCGGCGGGACGGGCGAGCACGCCCAGCGTGATGGGATTGACGTAAGCGACGAAGAGGCCGTTTGCGGCGTGAGCGGCCGCTGCAAGCTCCGCCATGGGCTCGATGCAGCCGAAGTAGTTGGGGCTGGCGGCGATGACGCCCGCGGCGCCCTCCATATTGGGAGCGACGGCGGAAACGTCGGTGACGCCCTTATCGTTCAGGGGCAGCTCGACGAGCTCGAGCCCCGCGCAGTGGGCGTAGGTCTTCATAACGGCTATAACGTCGGGGTTGAGACCGGCGGAATAAAGCACCTTTTTCTTGCGCTTGTTGTCGCGCAGCATCAGGAGCGCCTCGGCAGCGGCGGTCGCGCCGTCGTAAACGGAGGCGTTTGCGGCGTCGAGGCCGGTCAGTCGGCAGATGACGGTCTGATACTCAAATAGGCTCTGCAGCATGCCCTGGCTCATCTCGGCCTGATAGGGGGTATAGGCGGTGTAGAACTCGCTCCTCATGGCAAGCTGGGGGATGACGGCGGGGATATAATGCCTGTAAGCGCCCGCGCCGCGGAAGAGGGGGCCGCCCTCCTCGTTCACAACGGCAAAAGCGTGCAGAAGATCGCGCAGCTCCGCCTCGGAAAGCGGATCGGGCAGATCGAGAGGCCTTGAAAGCTTCAGATCCGCGGGGATATCCGCAAAAAGATCGTCCATCTTTTCCATGCCGATATCGGCAAGCATTTCAAGACGATCCTTTTCGGTATTCGGTACGTAGGATTTCATAAATAATCTCCTTATACTTACCGCTCCGACGGGGAGACCCCATCGGAGCGGCGAATGTCGTAAATTATGCTTCTTCCTCGCAGAACTTCTCGTATTCCTCGGCGTCCATGAGCTCGTCCTCGTTTATCTCGGTGAACTCGACGGCGGCGATGAAGTTCTTGAAAGCGTCCTCGTTCAGCTTCTCGGGAGCGGCGTCGAGCTCTTCGTTGACCTCAACGACGGTGCCGGTGACGGCGGAGAAGACGGAGGAGCTGGCCTTTACGGACTCGACTACGCAGTAGCTCTCGCCCATGACGGTCTCATCGCCGACCTGGGGCAGCTCGACGTAAACGATGTCGCCCAGAGCCTCTGCCGCGTGAGCGGTGATGCCCATCCTGGCAACGTTGCCTTCTACCATGACCCACTCATGGTCACGGGTGTACTTACGATCATTGGGAACCATAATAAATACCTCCTTGGGTTGATTTGTTGTTTTATGGGGCGGAGCTTTGCCCCGACCCGGGTTTGGATTTTGTTTACGCCCTCTTGTAGAAGGGGAGCTCGACGCGCTCGCAGGGGAGCTGACGGCCGCGGACGTCGATGGTCCAGACGGCGTCTTCGGGGCAGTCCGCGGGGACCAGCGCCATGGCGTAGTTGCCGCCAAGGCTGGGTGCGGGACCGCCGCTGGTGGTGAAGCCGACCTCAACGCCGTTCATCAGAACGGGCATATGCTCGCGGGCGAGGCCCTTCAATACCTTGAGGCCTATGCGCTGGCGGGTCTTGGGCTGCATGAGGGCTTCTCGGCCGATGAAGGCGGGCTTCTTGAACTTGATGGCGAAATCGACGCCGCACTCGACGGGGTTGATCTTGTCGCTCATCTCATGGCCGTAAAGGGGCATGGAGGCCTCGAAGCGGAGGGTGTCGCGCGCGCCCAGAGCGCAGGGCAGGAGGCCGATATCCTTGCCCGCCGCAAGCAGAGCGGCGTGCAGCTTCATGGCGTCCTCGGCGGCGCAGTAGAGCTCGACGCCGTCCTCGCCGGTATAGCCGGTGCGGGAAACGAGGCAGTTGACGCCGGCGACGGTATTGCCCTCGGTGAAGGTATAATTCTTCGCGGGGATCTCGCCCTCGTAGCCGGCGGCCTTCAGGACTTCCTCAAACTTGGGGCCCTGCAGAGCAAGCTGCGCCCAGAGGGGGCTTTCGTCGATTATCTCGACGTCGCCCATCACGTTCATCTTCATCCACTCGATATCCTTCGCGGTGTTCGCGGCGTTTACGACCAGCATATAGCGCTCGTCGGAGAACTTGTAGATAAGAACGTCGTCCACGGCGCCTCCGTCGGGATAGCACATGACGGCATAGCGGCAGCGGCCGGGAGTCATGGTGGTGATGTCGTTGGTGACGAGGTTCTGGATGTAATCGAAGGCGGACTTGCCGATTACGAAAACTTCGCCCATGTGAGAAACGTCAAACAGACCGCAGGCGGTGCGGACAGCCTTGTGCTCCTCGATTATCGAGCTGTACTGAACGGGCAGCGCCCAGCCGCCGAAATCGACCATCTTGCCGCCGAGAGCGATATGCGCCTCGTAAAGCGGGGTTTTTTTGAGTTCGTCCATTTTCAAAACCGATCCTTTTCTCAGATTTTTGTTTGCTTTAGGTGAAGCGTGAGGGGCTAAGCGCCTTCCTCGCATTATCCCCCTTATTATATAACGAAAATCAAGCCAGTTAAAGGGGAAATACAGTATATATTTTAAGGGTTTTTCGGGCCCGTAAAAAAGCGCCCGGCATGGGGCGCGTTGCAAAAAAGGCGGCGCATCGCATTGGGCGCATTCACTTAAGGATACACAGCCTCAAAAGGTATCTTTTTGCACCCCTCTTCGCCCGCCATGCTCGAAAGACCACTACGACGCCCGGTTTATTTCTTTTTACCGCGGCTTCTTAACAGCAGCCATGCCGCCGCTGCGAGCAGCACTGCCGCGGGGAGTATCCAATAGAGCGCCCGCAAGCCCGTGTTAGCGGCGGGCTCTGTTTTTTGCTCTATAGGAGAGGCCGTTTCACCTGCCGCGGTCTGCGTATCCTGTGCGGGCGGCGCGGCGGTTTCGGCTGCGGTCGTCGGCTCGGCGGTCTCCTTTTCGGCGGGGCCTGCAGCTTCGGCGAAAAACCCTTTAACGTCTATGATATTATCCACGGAGCTGCAAAAGCTCGTTATCTTCAATGCGTCGGAACCGTCGCCGACGGGGATCCAGTTGCTTCCGGGATGCTCCTTTCGGTATTCCTCCAGGTATTCAAGGTATTCGTTATTCGCCTTTTCATGCTCAAGCGCCATCTCCTTGAGCTCGCTTTGAGTGATGACCAAGTCAACTTCGCCGTAAGCATACTCCGGCTTCACGTTTTCCACCCCCATGGGTACAAAGAACGTTTCGCCGTCCTTCCTTACGCAGAAGCATGGACCGGGACCTCCCCGACCGAATCCTTTTATTATTACAAAGGTCACATCCTCCGGAGGTATCAGCTCCTCGCTGCCCAGAGCGTCGGCGATCCTTCTTGCATGATCCGCATAGCTGCACGACGCCTGGTATGGGCTGTCGAGAAAATCATCTCTAACCGCAGTGGTATGATTATAGCATAGAAAATGTGTTTCGCCGTTTTCTACACATAGCTCAACGTTTCCGGCAAATTCATTATTCTCCGTAACGGTTTTAGCATAATAAACCTGCGGATTATCCGTATACAAAGCATTAAGAGACGGTTTCAGTTCAAACGTATCATTGGCCGCATAATCAAGCAAGTCGAGAATATATTCCGGCGTTATCGTTTCCTTGAGCAGCCGTATATGATAACGCTGCAAAGTTCTATAAGCATTGGAAGCTTCAACCTGAGTGCAGTTATAGACGTATTCCTGCACATCCTCGCTTGCGTAAACGGAGCTTTCGGGGGGCTCGGAAGCAAAGACTGCAAAGGCCGGGTAGAGAAGGCACAGAAGCAGCAATGATGCTATTAATTTTCTGCGTTTCATATAACTATTTTCCTCTTTTATAAACATGAATAAGCATACCTTCTGTGTGTTATTGAGGGACAGAGCCCCCTTCACTATATAGACACATTTTCGGAGGGGGGTGAGGAAAGCTTTTGAAAATATATTTTTTGCGCCAAAGAAAGCGTGCCCGGTTTAAGCCCGCGCACGCCTGACAGCAGTTGCTTTAGAACAGCTGAGAATAAAGCTCCCTGTATCTTCCGGCGCTGACGCGCCAATCGTTATCCTGCGCCATGGCGCGCTCTATGAGCTTATCCCACTCGGCCTTATCGGTGTAGTAAAGATCGAGGGCCATATCCGCGACCTCGCGGAAGGACTCGTAGCTCCTGCCGGAATAGGTGAAGCCCGTGCCCGAATGGGAGAAGCGGTCGTAGGGAGCGACGGTGTCGTAAAGGCCGCCGGTCTCGCGCACGATGGGGATGCAGCCGTAGCGCAGGGCAAGGAGCTGCGAAAGCCCGCAGGGCTCGAAGGCGGAGGGCATGAGGAACATATCCGCGCCGGCGTATATGCGGCGGGAGAGGGGATCGTTCATCTCGCAGCGGAAGGCGAAGGCGGGGCACTCGAAGGAGAGGCGGCCGAAGTATTCCTCATACGCCTTTTCGCCCATGCCCAGCACCACGCACTGCGCGCCTCGCTCGAGGATATGGGGCAGCAGCATGGAGATGAGATCGACGCCCTTCTGATCGGTCAGACGGGAGATGACGGCAAAGAGCGGGCGGCTCATATCGCGCTCGAGCCCCAGCTCCTCAAGGAGCGCCTCCTTGCACTTTGCCTTGTTTTTGCGGTCGGTCTTATCGTAATTCGCCGCGAGGCAGGGATCGGTCTCCGGGTCGTAAAGCCGGTTGGAGATGCCGTTCAGTATGCCGGAAAGATCCCATTCGCGCAGCCTGAGATCAAGATCCAGCGTCTCGCCGAATTCGGGAGTCAGTATCTCGCGGGAATAGGTGGGGCTGACGGTGGTGATCTTATCGGAGAACTTGATGGCGGCCTTCATCGCGGAGACGCCGCCGGAATACTCCGCGCAGTCGAGCTCCCATGTGCCGAGGGAAAGCAGGTCGCCCACCAGATCGCGGCGCGCCCAGCCCTGGAATTTGAGATTGTGGATGGTGAATACGGTCTTTATGCCGGAGTAATCCGGGCGGCGGGCGTACTGACGGACGAGCAGGGGCAGAAAGCCCGTCTGCCAATCGTTGCAGTGCAGCACGTCGGGCATGAAGCCGAGGCGGGGCAGACTCTCCATTACCGCCTTGCAGAAGAAGCAGAAGCGCTCCGTCTCGAAATCGCCGGAACCGTAGATATAGTCCCCGCCGAAATAGAATTCGTTATCTATGAACCAGTAGGTCACGCCCTCGTGAACGAGCTCGTCCACTCCCAAATACTGATTGCGCCAGCCGAGATGTATCCACGTATCGAAAACGTGGCGCATCGAATAGCGGTAATGCTCCGGTATGCGCTTATACTTGGGCAGTATCACGCGCACGTCGTCGCCCCGGCCGAGCTCCGAAAGCGCTTTGGGCAGGGTCCCCGCGACGTCCGCAAGGCCGCCTGTTTTGATGAACGGAAGGCATTCCGATGCGGCAAATAATATCCTCATAACAATTTCCTTTTCCCGGCGGTGAAGCCGTTTGCCTGGGGAGCGCGGCTTTTATACGACCGTGCCCTTCCTGAGAATGATGGGGTAAGTCCCGTGACCGGAGAGGGTGACGTTGGGACGCACGGTGACGCTCTTGTCAAGAATGACGCAGTTTAAGGAAGCGCCCTCGCCTATGTTGGAGGCCTGCATGATTATGCTGTTTTTGACCACCGCGCCGGGAGCCACGCGCACTCCGCGGAAGAGTATGCTGTTTTCAACGTGGCCCTCGATCATGCAGCCGTCGGCGATGACGGAGTTTACCGCGCTGCCCTTTCCGACGTAGCTCGCGGGGAACTCGTCCTTTATCTTGGTGTATATGGGGTGCGCGGAATTGAACAGATCCTTTGAGACCGCCTTGTCGAGCAGGGCCATATTGTGCTTATAATAGTCGTTAGGGGAATTGAGCCTTGCGACGTAGCCCGTGTATTCCCAGCCGCGCATATTGATGCTGCCCACGCTGCGGACGAGCACGTCGTTGGTAAAATCGTACCTTGCGTGCGAGTAGGCGTCCTCGACGAGGTATTCGAGTATCGTCTTTTCCATCACGAACGCGTCGCAGCTGCGGAACGGGGTGGAGATATTGGTGGGATCGAGCGCCAGATCGCAGACCCTGCCGTCCGCGTCGAATTTGAGCCTGAGGTCGTCGTAGCGCTCCTTCTGAGGCTCCATGGAATCGCGGTTATACATTATCGTTATATCCGCGCCGGATTCGATATGGCTCTTTATCATATCGTTGAAGGTGGTGTTGTAGATGGTGTGGCTGCCCATCAGCACGACGTATTTCTGCGCGGAGCGGCGGACGTAGCCCAAGCAGGAGCGTATGGCGTCGACCGTGCCGCGGTAAACGCCGGTGTTGTCGTGCGTGACGAAGGGGGGCAGCACGAAAAGACCGTCGCGCTTGCGGTGCAGATCCCATTCCTTGCCGCTCTCAAGATGGTCCATCAGGGAGTGGTAATTCTTCTGCGCGATTATGCCCACGTTGTAAATGCCCGTGTTGACGAGATCGGAGAGCATGAAGTCGATCGTGCGGTATCTCCCGCCGAAGGGGACGGCCGCGACGGACCTGGAATTGGTCAGCTCTCTGAGCTGCATCGAGGCGTCGCCCGTGTAGATGAGGCCGAATGCGTTTTCCATAATGCTGCTCCTTTCTTACTTTACGATCATTCCGACGGGCACGCGCTTGCCCTCGGGAATGGTTACGGAATTGGCGACGAGGGTGATGTCGCCGGTCAGGGAGGTGTCGTAATCGCCGTCCTCGGGGGTCTTCTCGCAGCCTATCACCGCGCCCGCGGATACGACGGAGCCCTCGCCGATTATGGCCTTGGTGACTATGGCGCCGTCGCCTATCTCGGCGTTGGGCATCACGATGGAGTCGCGTATGACCGCGCCTTTGCCCACGTGCGCTCCGGTGAAGAGCACGCTCCTTTCGACCGAGCCGTACACCACGCAGCCCTCGGAAACGAGCGCGTTGGTCAGGCTTGCCTCGGCGCCGATATAGTGCGGGGGCATCGCGGGGCTCTTGGAATAGATCTTCCATGACTTATCGGCAAGGCGGAACTCAGGATCGGCGCCGATAAGGTCCATATTGGCTTCCCAAAGGCTGCGTATGGTACCGACGTCCTTCCAATAGCCGGTGAAGCCGTAAGCGTAAAGATTCGCGCCGGAGCGGAGCAGATTGGGGATTATGTTCTTGCCGAAATCGTGCGAGCTCGAATTATCCTGCTCGTCCGCAACGAGATAGGGGCGGAGGGTCTTCCAGTTGAATATGTATATGCCCATGGAGGCCTTGTTGCTCTTGGGCGCCTTGGGCTTTTCCTCGAAGTCGATTATCCTGTCCTCGTCGTCGGTGTTCATTATGCCGAACCTGGAGGCCTCCTCCATGGGCACGGTCAGCACGGCGATGGTCGCCTCCGCCTTCTTTTTGATATGGAAGTCGAGCATCTTCGCGTAATTCATCTTATAGATATGGTCGCCGGAGAGTATGAGCACGTACTCCGGATCGTACTGATCTATGAACGGGATGTTCTGATAGATGGCGTTCGCCGTTCCGCTGTACCACTGGCCGGTGGAGCCCGAAACGTAGGGGGGAAGCACGAATACTCCGCCGTTCATGCGGTCGAGATCCCAGGGCTGACCGGAGCCCAGATAGGCGTTCAGCGCAAGCGGCTCATACTGCGTGAGCACGCCGACGGTGTCGATATCCGAATTCACGCAGTTGGAGAGGGGGAAATCGATTATCCTGTACTTGCCGCCGAAGGGGACGGCGGGCTTCGCCATGCTTTTGGTGAGCACGCCCAGCCTTGAACCCTGGCCGCCGGCAAGCAGCATGGCTATGATCTTTTTCTTTGGCATAATGATACCTCCTTGTGTATTAACGATAACATCCGTCTGAGGGATGAATGAGTACTTGTTCCCGGGTCAGATCCGGTAGAAGGCGGCCTCGTAGCCGTAGAGCGGGACGAGGAGCTTTCCCTTCCTGATCCTCGCGTAAACTCCCGCCCTGCCGTTCGTGGAGAACACGCAGGGAAGGCGGGAGGCTTTGCCCGTCTCGTCCGCGATGGGCGAAAGGTCTATCTCATATTCCGAATGCTCGCCCGGAGTGAAATTGAGCACGCAGATGAGCGCCTGCCCGGAGACCGGGTCGCGCCTGCGGAAGGCGATGACACTGTGCTCCGCGTCGTCCAGCGCCAGCCAGCGATACCCCTCCCAAGCGGAATCGTCGTTCCAGAGGGCGGGCTCGCCGCGGTAGAAGGCGTTCATGGACTTGGCAAAGCTCTGGTATTCGCGGTGCCGCGGGTAGGACAAAAGCTGCCAGTCGAGGGATTTGTGGAAATCCCATTCGGAAAACTGCCCGAATTCGCTGCCCATGAACTCCAGCTTTTTGCCCGGGAAGGCGAAGCGGTAGGCGAGCAGCAGCCGCAGCTGGGCGAACTGCTCCTCGTAATTGCCGTGCATGCGGCCGATGAGCGAGCGCTTGCCGTAAACGACCTCGTCGTGCGAGAAGGGGAGGATATAGCTCTCCGAAAAGGCGTAGGTCATGGCAAAGGTCAGCTTCTGCTGATGATACTTGCGGTATACGCTGTCAAGCTCGAAATAGGAGAGCGTGTCGTTCATGAAGCCCATGTTCCACTTGTAGTCGAAGCAGAGGCCGCCGCTCCCCGTGACGTGCGGATACGCGCTCGACTCCTCGGCTATCATAACGGCGGAGGTGCGCTCGTGCACGGCGTGGTTGAGCTCGCGGATGAAATACTCCGCGGCGCGGTTGAGATTCGAGCCGTCCTCGTTGGGACGCCATTCGGGCTTGCAGAAATCAAGATAGAGAAGGCAGCTCACCGCGTCGACCCTTAAGCCGTCGACGCCGAACTGCTCGATAAGGTACAGTGCGTTGGAAATGAGGAAGCTCCTGACGAAGGGCTTTTCAAAATCGTAGAGCAGGGTGCCCCAGAGGGGCATCTCCGCGCGGAGGGGATCGGCGGACTCATAAAGAGGAGTGCCGTCGAAGAGGCGCAGGCCGCAGTCGTCCTTGACGAAATGCGCGGGGACCCAGTCGAGTATCACGGCTATGCCCGCCTCGTGCGCGCGCTGCACGAAGAGGCGGAGATCCTGCGGGGTGCCGTACCTTGCGGTGATCGCGTACATACCGCTGGTCTGGTAGCCCCAGCTTTCGTCGAGCAGATGCTCGCATACGGGCATGAGCTCGATGGCGTTATAGCCCATCTCGCGGCAGTAATCTATAAGCCGCGTGGAAGCGGCGACGAACGAGAGCCCCTTTTCCCAGGAGCCGAGATGGACTTCATACACGGTGACGGGCTTATCGTGTGAAAGGCGGCGCTCGTTATCGCAGAAGCGGCCGAGATCGAGATCCCAGACGACCGAGGCGTTCGCGGGGCGCAGCTCGTTGCGGAAGGAGAAGGGGTCGCTCTTTAACACCATCCTGCCGCCCCTGCCGCGCACGGCGTATTTATAGCGCTGCCCCTGACAGGCTTCGCGCACGAGGCCCCAGCAGCCGTATTCGGGCAGGAACACCATCGGCTCGCCGCGCCAGTCGTTGAAATCGCCGGAAAGATAGACCGCCTCGGCGCAGGGAGCGTAGACCAAAAAGCGCCTCCGCCCGCCGCCCAATGCGTGCGAGCCGAAGACGCGGTAGGCTTCCCTGCCTCCGCCTGACAAAAAAGCGCCTATCTCGGCGCGCTCAAAATCCCCCAGAGTGGCCCTGAGTTCGTTTAAAGCGGCTTCTTGGCGCGATATGGCGGTTTTCCCGGATCTGCCTTCGGAATGCTCCAAAATGCGTTCCCTCCGTTAGCGCGTATTATGGGAAACTCCTCGGAATCCCCAAAGCGGCGAGCAAAAAGGTGTTGACCGCAGACTTATAAAACTATTATATCACAAACGATATATTTTGTCACCGCTTTTTTTGGCGAATAAGGAAAAAGATGAGATAAAAAGCGGCGATATAGATAAGAAAGAGCACTGCGACGAGCAGGGGATAGAGCACGGGGCTGCCTCCGGTGAGGCCGAAGAGCACGTCGTAGGGGGTGCCGTCGCCCCTCATGAGGAACATATAGTTATAGTTTATCAGCCTGTTCACCGTGTAGGCCGCCGCGCAGAAGAAGAGCAGTATGGCGAAGGTGATGCCTATATTGCGCTTCTTCATGCTGGTCATGCCGGCAAAGCCGATATAGAGCGCGGAAAAGCCCGCGATGGAATGGGTCAGGCCCGACATGACGTTCTCAACGCCGAGCACGGGGTACGCGCCGTAATTCTGTCCCGCTCCGTAGGTGCCCAGCACGGCGCCCAAAAGACCGAATATGAAAACGAAATCGAGCGCCGCTTCCTTCACGCGGCCCTTCGAGAAGGCGGCGAGAGGGATGGTTATGAGCTGTATGCTGCAAAGGAAGAGGGGAAGGTTATATAGCAGAGTGCGGAACGAGCCGTCGCGGTAACAGAAAACGCCGAGCTTGAAAAGCTCGAGAGCGTCTATGAGTATCGCCGCGGCCACGAGCACGCGGTTTTTGACCTCGAAGGGCTTGTTGCGGTTCCGCCTGCCGAGCACGACCGCAAGCAGCGTCATGACGGCCATGAGAGAGGACACGAATACGATATGCTGCCAGGAAAAATAGCCTTCGGGCTCACGCGCATAGCCGCCGATTCCAAGGAATTCCTTCATCTTTGTTCAGCTTCGGCCTTGCCGAGCAAGACCGCCCTTTCTTTTGATGCCGCGGCTCTCACGCAAGCGGGATCGCCGCACCGCTTTCCATTAGACTATCACATATCGGCGCGGTTTGCAACCGATTTGGAAATAAAGCGCCGCCGGATTGACTTGCCGCGCAAAAAGATGTATAATCAATAAGCTGCAGATGTGGTGGAACGGCATACACAGCGGACTTAAAATCCGCCGGCGAAAGCTTGAGAGTTCGAATCTCTCCATCTGCACCAAAGGATGCACCCCTGCCGGGGTGCATCCTTTGGTTTGATTTGAGAGATTCGAAGGGCGAAGCGAAACGCCCCGGTGGTGCGTTTGCCCGCCCCGGGTTTTGATCCCTGCACTTTTTGCGCAGTTCGGAGAACAAGCAAAAATGTGCGATAGGGTCAAAACCGAATCCCTCCATCTGCACACATACGAGGCCGTCCTCCTTGCCGCCATCATGGGGCCGGCAAATACTGTTCCGCCGAGATTGAAAACTCCGCGCGGGTGTGGTAAACTTGTCCTGAGAAAAAGGGATTTTGAGGATAACCATGGACTATCGAAAAATAAGCGTTTCCATGATCGAAGAATTGTGGAAACTGCAAAAGCTATACAAACAGGAGATCGGAGAATGCGAACCCGACAACGCGGGAAAGGAGCGATTGGCCGAAGCGATCAAAGCCGGCGGCATTCTTTTCTTTGGCGCGTTTGACCGAGAGTCTTTGATAGGCTGCTGTTCCGTCACAGTCGGCTTCTCAACGTTCGATTATCTGCCCGGCGGAGTTTTTGAGGACTTCTACATACTCCCCGAGTATCGTCATACGGGGACGGCACGTCAGTTGGTGAGGTTTGCCCGTCGGGAAAGCGGCGTTTCCTCTTTGACGGTTTGCTGTGCAGAATGCGACCTGCAGATGTATAAGTCGCTCGGTTTTTCAGTGCCGTTAGGAAATCTGCTTGCATTTGATTGAATTCGCCGCCGGGATCGAAACAGCCGTGCGGGTATGATAAACTTATCTTGATAAACCGGTGTTTGGCGGACAAAACGATCGCCGCCGAAGAGGTCGAATAACAATGATAACCATGACGCGGGAACAGGCAAGACGGTTCATTCTCAGCAAACAGGGATTGCTGGGGAATTATCGTTTTGCCGGAAAGGAGGGCGCGTACCGGTATATCCGTCAGGCGGGCTGCATTCAATACGATCCTGTGGACGTATGCGGTAAAAACGCCGAACTGACCCTGCAATCACGCGTGCGCGGCTTTACCAAGCAGATGCTTGCGGATCTTTTGTATAAAGATCGCTTGCTGGTGGACTATACCGACAAGGAGCTGTCTATATGGCCGAGCGAGGACTGGCCGTATTTTTCATCTTACCGCGAAATGAGCAAAAAGCACGGCGCGGGCTTCCCGGGCATTCCCGAACTGGAGGAACAGGCGGTTGCTTACATCCGCGAAAACGGCCCGGTAAGCAGCGATACGCTCCCCGTTCAGGGAAAGGTGTTCTGGCACTCCTCCATGCATTGGAGCGGAAACCGGCACGGAACGTCGCCGGCAGCCCGATCGGTACTGGAACAGCTGTATACGGACGGCGTTTTGCTGATCCATCACAAAAGCGGTTCCCGAAAGTTTTATGACCTCGCGGACAAATACTTGAGCCGTGATCTGCTGGAAGCGGAAAATCCCTGTTCCGATGAGACGGAGTTCCGCGAGTGGCGGATCAAACGGCGGATCGGGGCGGTCGGTTTGCTCTGGAACAGACGGTCGGATGCTTTTCTCGGTATTGAAATGACAGCCGAACAGCGGGATGCGGCGTTTGAAAAATTGGAGTCCGAGGGCGCCATACTGAAAACAGCAGTGGAAGGGATACGCTTCCCCCTGTATTTTCCGGCGGAGGACCTGCCTTTGGCCGAAGCGGTCCTGGCCGATGACGTCGACCTGAGACCCCGTCTGGAGTTCCTTGCTCCTTTAGATCCCATGCTGTGGGACAGAAAGCTGATCGAGGCGATCTGGGATTATCGGTATTCGTGGGAGATCTATACGCCCGCCGAAAAAAGAAGGTTCGGATATTATGTCCTGCCGATGGTTTACGGTGAAAAGCCGGCAGGGCGGATAGAAGCTGCCGCAGACAGGAAAACGGAAACGCTTGTTGTGAAAAACATCTGGTTCGAGCCCGGGATCCGCCGGACAAAAAAGCTGAATGCGGCCGTTGACGCCGCGATACGGCGTCTGGCAAAGTTTAACGACTGCAGCAGCATCACGAAATAATGCGGGATCGGTACAGATCCCCGTTTATCGAGCCGTCCCCACGGCTCTTTTTTCCGCAAATTTGTCAACCCATCCCCAAGAAAATCAAGGAGGTCTCGCCCATTTTCGGTGCGAAACCTCCCTGTTTGTTTTTTTCAAATATTCTCTATAAAAGCCGAAGGCTTCCCGGGTATTCCCCCGTTCACGCCATGAACGCTTCGATCTCGTCCGGGTCCTTGATGATATCCTTCGACAGCACCTCGCACCCGTCCTCGGTGATAAGAAGGTCGTCCTCGATGCGGATGCCGATCTCCTCTTCGTCGACGTAAAGCCCCGGCTCGTTGCTGATTATCCAGCCGGGCTTTAATACGTCGCCCGTAAAGGTGATATCGTGCACGTCGATGCCGATGGAGTGGCTCACGCCGTGCATATAGTATTTGCCGACCTCGGAAACGTCGGCGATCTTGCCCATGGCGACAAGCCCTTCGCCGAGCACTTTTTTCGCGATATCGTTCAGATCCCTCGTCGTGACGCCGGGCTTCGCGGCCTCGGCTACCGCTTTGTTCGCCTTCAGAACCAGCTCGTAGAATTCGCGCTGCCTCGGGCTGAATTTGCCGTTCGCGGGATAGGTCCTCGTTATGTCGCTGCAGTAATTCTTATACTTTACGCCCAGATCCAGCAGTATCAGCGAGCCGTCCTTTACCTCGCAATGGTT
>CAMZFO010000019.1 GCA_947306125.1 uncultured Clostridia bacterium
AGAGGGCTTTGCCCGCATATGAAAAACCACCGGCTTGGCCGGTGGATGATTATTAATACGCGCCGCATCTCGCGCATACCATTTAAGCATACCTTATACTTGGGGGAGCGCATGAAGAAGGAAAGGACCATAACCGAATCCGCGCGCGAGCGCCGCATCAGGCGGGGCAGGGCTTTAGTCGGAGCCGGCTTCCCGGCGGACGCGGACTGCCGCCTGCCCGCCGTGACCATCACCGGGTGCGGCTACGTAAAGGTGGAGCATCACACGGGCGTTCTGCAGCTCGGGGAAAAGCGGGTGAGACTTCTGTCGAGGCTCGGCGTGATATGCATAGAGGGCAGCGGACTCATCGCGGCCGACATGGACGGCGACGTTCTGCTGCTCGAGGGCCGCGTGAAAAGCGTCGTTTTTGAATGAATTTGGGGCTATGCGGGTAAAAATTCAATGAAACTATGGAAATACTGCCTGGGATATGTTAGAATAAGCATAATGGGGAAGTATCCCGAAAAGCTCGTGGACCGATGCGCCCGGAGCGGGGTACGGCTCGAAAACGTGCAGAGGCGCGGTCCCGCCTTCATCGCGGATATCGCCATGCGCGATATGAAGCGCCTGAGGAAGGCCGCTTATTCGAGCGGGTGCCGCGTGCGGATACTCGAAAAACACGGTCTGCCGCTTTTGGGCTTCGCATTAAGGCGGAACAGGGTGTTCGCCATCGCGCTCATGCTGGGCGCGCTCGCCGCCGTTTTCGCCACCACGAGGCTCTGGTTCGTCGAGATAGAGACCGTCACTGTGCCCAAGCAGGACGTCGAGGCGGCGCTTGCCGAAATGGGCGCCGTGCCGGGAGCCGCAAAGGCGGGGATAAAGCCCGTGGAGCTCGCGCACGTTCTGAACGCCGATCCTCGCGTTGCCAACGCAAAGGTGGCGCTTCGGGGAGTCGTGCTCACCGTGGAAATTGCCGAGGTCCCGGAGCAGCCGCAAAGGGCGGAAAAGCCTGCCGCCTCCGGCATTTACGCCGCCGAGGACTGCGTGATAGACTATATTTCGGTCACGAGCGGGCGCGCGCTGGTCAAAAAGGGGCAGGCGGTGAAGAAGGGGGATCTGCTGATATCCGGCGATCTTTCCGGGCTCAAGGAGGGCTATTCGGTCGAGGCCGCGGGAGTGGTCTATGGCGAGGTGCTGCGCGAGTTTTCCGCGAACGCTTCGCCGATGCGTGAAACGCTCCAAAGGAGCGGGCGGAGCAGGAGGGTCGTTTCGGCGGAGATAATGGGCCGCGAGCTCTTCCTCGAGCTGCCGTATGAGCGGCGCGAGCTCGTGCCCGTGGGCGGAGCCCGCGTCACGGCAAGTCCGGCGCCCCTCGTAATGCGGGAGTATGAATGCTTCGAGCTCGTCCCGGGAAAAACGCGGGACACGGGGCGGGGAGTTAAGGAGCGCGCGAGGCTCGCGGCGCAGGAAAAGCTCATAGCGGGAGTCCCCAAGGATGCGAAGCTGATCTCGATCAGGACGGCATGCTTCGAGCAAAGCGACGGCAGCGTCACAGCGGTGCTGACCGTCATCACGACAGAATCTATAGGAGTACCTGAAAACTGAATGGAAAATCCCGAATTTGAAAGCATAGTGCCGGTGGAGCAGATGGACGAGCTCATAAGGCTCTTCGGCGTATTCGACGAGAATCTCAAGGTGATCGAGGCCGAGACGAACGCGCACATCGCGTCCGACGCGGATAATATCAGGATCACCGGCGCGGAGGAAGCGGTCACGACCGCGACCGCCGTCATTGAAAAGCTTCTGGAGCTTATAAGGAAGGGCGAGGCGGTCGACAGGGGCCGCATACGCTACGCGATAGATCTTGCGCGGGAGGGCAACGCGGACCTCATTCTGGAGCTCGCGGACGACGTCGTGGCCTTCACGAGCAAGGGTAAGCAGATAAAGTGCAAGACGCTCGGGCAAAAGAAGTACGTCAAGGCCCTCAAAAAGCACACCGTGGTGTTCGGCGTCGGCCCCGCAGGCACGGGCAAGACGTATCTTGCCGTGGCCATGGCGGTGCTGGCGTATAAGAACAAGGAGGTCTCCAGGATAATCCTGACCCGACCCGCGGTCGAGGCGGGCGAAAAGCTGGGCTTCCTGCCGGGCGATCTGCAGAACAAGGTCGACCCGTATTTAAGGCCGCTCTACGACGCGCTCTATGAGTTTTTGGGCGCGGAGAATTTCAAGATACTCTCCGAAAGGGGAGTCATAGAGGTCGCGCCGCTCGCGTATATGCGCGGCAGGACGTTAAACGACGCCTACATAATCCTCGACGAGGCGCAGAACTGCACCATAGAGCAGATGAAGATGTTTTTGACGAGGTTCGGCGAGGGCTCGCGCGTGGTCGTCACAGGCGACATAACCCAGATAGACCTTCCGCAGGACAAGAAGAGCGGTCTCATCAACGCCATGCACGTGCTGGCGGACGTCGAGGGCATAGCAATGATAAAGCTCACCTCGCGCGACGTGGTGCGCCACGAGATGGTGCAGAGAATAGTCAACGCCTACGAGCAGGCGGCGGCAAGGGCCGCCGAGCGCCGCAGGGAGGAAAGGGAACAGGGATCGAATAATTAAGGAGGCAGCCGTGGGAAAGCACGTTTCCCGGGGAGGAGCCGCCGCGGGGGAAAATACGGCGGCGGAAGCACCCGAAAATAAGAAGAAAATAAAGCGGGAAAAGCCCGAAAAGGCGCCAAAGCGCAGGGAGGAGAAGCTCATCCGTCCCGGCGTCGCGGTCGTAATGCTCGCCGTGACGTACGTTATTTCGGCGTTCTGGCTTGGCTATGATCTGTGGGCGCAGGGAGTGGGTCCGGTCAGGATATCCGCAGCCGTACTCGTGCTGCTGGTGTTCTTCGCCGCCTTCGGAGCCTATCTCCTGCTGCGCCAAAGGCCGATCATCACGAGCTTCAAGCGCATGATATTCATCTGCGTGCTGATGCTCATAGCCCTGCTTCTTATCCCCATAACAATGGGCCTCAATCACGGCTTCACTCCCGTGCTGATCTCAATACTGCTCATAGCGCTTATGACCAATGAGAAGGTGGCGATGCTCTCCGTGCTCCCGCTTTCGGCGATGTCCGCGCTGGAGCTCAGAGACGCCAATGCAGGTTTGACCGTCAATGCTTTCGTAGTCGCGCTGACGGTCATAATCATCAGCCTGACCGCCGTCTACGCGCTCAATATCCGCAGGACGCGCAGCACGGTCGTGATCGCTTCGGGGATCGCGGGGCTCGCGGGAGTCGTGACGTATGCGCTGCTGATGGTCGCGGGGGGCGTCTCCCCGGAGCTCTTCTGGCAGGATCTTCTCTGGATGCTGGGAAGCTGCCTGCTTTGCGGCGTGCTCACCGTCGGCCTCATGCCCGTTTTCGAGGCGATATTCGATATCACCTCCGAGGAGAGGCTGAACGAGCTGTTAAACGCCGATAATCCGCTCTTAAAGCGCCTCATGACGGAGGCTCC
This sequence comes from uncultured Clostridia bacterium, assembly GCA_947306125.1. Classification (GTDB taxonomy): domain Bacteria; phylum Bacillota; class Clostridia; order Christensenellales; family CAG-138; genus UBA3857. Next base: position 3,478 of record CAMZFO010000019.1, read on the forward strand.
CGGCACGTATCATCACTCCCAGCTCGTCGCCTCGCTCGCCGAGGCCGCGGCGGAGGAGGTCGGGGCGGATCCCCTGCTCGTCAGGGTCAGCTCCTATTATCACGACGTGGGCAAGCTGCGCTGTCCCGCCTGCTTCAAGGAGAATCAGAAGGGCGCGAATATGCACGATACACTCGATCCTTACGAGTCCGCCAAGCGCATAATCGCCCATCAGCAGGACGGCGTGACGCTGCTTGAAAAGCATAAATTCCCCAAGGAGGTCGTCCGCATCGTGGGCGAGCATCACGGCGATTCCGTGATGGTCTATTTCTACGATAAGGCCGTGCGCTCGGCGCCCGAGGGGCAGACGGTGGACGTCAGCCTCTTCCGCTATCCCTCGCATAAGCCCACGACCAAGGAGAGCGCGATACTCATGCTCGCCGACTGCTGCGAGGCGGCGGTGCGCTCTATGGCGAACCCGAACATGGACGAGATAAAGGCGAAGGTCGTTGAGGTGATCACCCATAAATGGGACAAGCGTGACAGCATGCTCTGGGATTCGCCGCTGACCTTTAAGGAGATAAAGCGCATAGAGGAGAGCTTCATAAAAACCTTCTCCGCGCTGTATCATGAAAGGGTCGAGTACCCGGATCTGGAGGATATCGACGTAAGATGACGGAAGTCGAAGTATTGGCGAGCGGCATTGAGCCCGCTCCCTCCTATGAGGCGGCGGCGAGGATGGGCTCGCTCGCGGCACTCGAGGCAGAGGAAGCTTCGGGCGAGATCTGCATAGAGCTTGTGAACGACGAAATGATACACGGGTATAACCGCGATTACCGCGGGATAGACCGCCCGACCGACGTTTTGAGCTTTCCCGCATTCGAGGGGGAGGAGCTCATATCGCTTCCCGACGGGCATCTGGGGGATATCATGATATCCGTGGAGACCGCCGAGCGTCAGGCGCGGGAATTCGGGCACAGCGCCGAAAGGGAGATAGCGTTCCTTGCCATCCACGGCACGCTGCACGTGCTGGGTTACGACCATATGCGCCCGGAGGATGAGGAGATAATGACCGCAAAGCAGCGGGATATAATCAGCAAACTGGAGAGAAAAGTATGAAACAGCTTCACGAATTCGAGATCAAAAAGATGCTCCGCCTCGCCGCCGAGGCGCGTGAGAAGGCATATGTGCCCTATTCGCATTTCCGCGTCGGCGCGTGCCTCAAGACCGGCTCCGGCGCCTACTATCTGGGCTGCAATATCGAGAACGCCGGCTATACGCCCACCAACTGCGCCGAAAGGACGGCTATGTTCAAGGCCGTGTATGAGGGCGAGCGCGATTTCGAGGCCATCGCCATAATCTCCGACGGGCTCGACTATATCGCTCCCTGCGGCGTCTGCCGTCAGGTGCTCGCGGAGTTCTGCCCCGCCGATATGCCCGTCATCTGCGCGGACAGGGACGGCAATTACGTCGTGAAGGAGCTTTCCGAGCTCCTGCCCATGTCGTTCACCTCCGCCGACCTCAACAACTGCTGAAGCCATGGCAAAGGAATTCAAGTCGGGCTTCATAACCATTATAGGCTCGCCCAACGTGGGCAAGTCTACTTTGATGAACCTTCTGGTCGGGCAGAAGATAAGCATAGTCTCAGAGCGCGCGCAGACCACCCGCAACCGCATAGCGGGGGTCGTGACGAGGAAGGATTATCAGATAGTATTCCTCGATACCCCCGGCGTCACGGGCGCGAAAAACCGCCTCGGCGAGTATATGCTCAAGGTGGCTTACGAGTCCCTTAACGACGTGGAATGCGTGCTCTTCATGCTCGACGCCGTTAAGGGCGTGCGCGAGATGGACGAGGCGCTCATTGAAAACCTCCGCGGCAGGGTCGGGAGCACTCCCGTCGTCGCCGCGATAAACAAGACCGACGCGGCAACGTTCGACGGCATTGAAACGATCCGCGAGCGGCTCGAGAAGGAGGACTTCATAAAGCGTATCATCCCCATCTCCGCCGAGACCGGCCGCAACGTCGACAAGCTCGAGGAAACGCTCGCCTCGTACCTCGTGCCCGGGCCCATGTATTACCCGGAGGACATGGTCACAGATCAGCCCATGCGCGTCATCACCGCGGAGATGATCCGCGAAAAGGCGCTCCGTTCGCTCCGGCAGGAGATACCGCACGGCATAGGCGTGGAGATAGAGCGCATAGCGCTCCGGGAGGACGGCATAAACGATATAAACGCCGTTATCTACTGCGAGCGCGAGTCCCACAAGGGCATAATAATCGGGGGCAGGGGAGCGATGCTCAAGAGGATCGGCTCCGCCGCCCGCCCGGAGATAGAGACGCTCTTCGGCACCAAGGTCAATCTCCAGCTCTGGGTCAAGGTGCGCCCCGACTGGCGCAACAGCGCCAACGCCCTCCGCGAGCTCGGCTATAACGACGACTGATCGGAGGGCATCCCGCCCGGCTTACCCGGCTCCCCCGGCGGGCATTCCGCCCCGCGGGCGGCGTCGGCTCCGCCGTTCTGCGGCGTCTGCCTCCGCCTCGCTTCGCAAAAGGTCAGGTAATCCATAAGCTTTCCGCTCTTCTCGAATCTTGCCCAAAGCGCACGCGAACTGTCCATATGAACGCCTCCTTTTGATGGTATTATCCCACCCGTGTCCGCCCCGCAACCGCGCTAAAAAATGCCAAACGACGTCTATAACGGAATAGTGCTCCGGGTCACCGATTACCGCGAGAGCGACAGGATACTCAATATCCTGTCGAGGGAGCGCGGGCTCATTGCCGTTACCGCGAGGGGCGGCAGAAAGCCGAATTCCAAGCACGTCGCGTTCGCCACCCAGTTCGTTTACGGCGAGGTGGAGGTGAACGAGCGCTTCGGCAAGCTGCAGCTTTCGTCCTCGGCCGTCATGGAGAGCTTTTACCCCGTGCGCGAAAGCTATGAGCAGCTCGTTTCCGCTACCCGCGTCGTGAACGCCGCCGAGCACGTGAGCGAGAAGGATCAGCCCAACGACGAGCTTTTCGTGCTCGTCTATAACGCCCTCTCCGTGATCGCCTACGGCGGGAACGATCCGAAGGACGCCGAGCTCTGCTTCATGGCAAAGCTCCTGCGCCTCTGCGGGTACGCGCCGACGCTCACACGCTGCCTGAAATGCGGCAGGGATCTGCGCGCCGAAAAGGAGGTGCGCTTCTCCAATTCTCTGGGCGGCTCCGTCTGCGGGCTCTGCGGGAGCGCGTTCAAGACCGTCAGCACGCTCACGCTCGAGGCTTTACGCCGTATGATGCTGATAGACGTCTCCGAAATGCGCCGCGTGCGCCTGCCGGAGAAGGTGCGCGCCGAGCTCGAGCCCCTGATATATAATTATGCGGAATTTGTCTTTGAGTTTACGGTCAAGCGATGAAAAAGAGATTTGAAGTCGAATTATCCGAGCGCCCGAAGATAGCGCTCATAGGCCACTCGGGCAGCGGGAAATCCACGCTGGCCTCTTTTTTGAGCGAAAAATACGCCGTCCCGCTCCTGCATATAGACGTTATCCATTTCCTGCCCGGCTGGGTGGAAAGGGAGAGGGAGGAAGAGCTTGCGCTCATGCGCGCATTCCTTGATGAGAACGATGAAAACGGCTGGGTGATCGACGGCAATTACCTGAAGCTCGAGCACGAGCGCCGCATGGAGGAGGCCGAGCTCATAATCTATTTCAATTTCAACCGCTGGAATTGCTGGCTCAGGGCCTTCCGCCGGAGCGTGAGGTATAAGAACAAGGTGCGCGATTCCATCGCTCCCGGCTGCCCGGAGAAATTCGACCGCGATTTTCAAAGGTGGATACTGCACAGCGGCCGCACGAAGGCAAAGCTCGAGCGCTACTCCGCGCTCGTTGAAAGGTATGAGAAAAAAAGCATAGTGCTGAAAAATCAGCGGGATATAGACCACTTCAAGGCCTCGCTTGAGAGACGGTAAAGCAGGCAGACGAAGCCGCATTTGCTGAACGCAAGCATTTTTCGGGCAACAGTGAGTACCTAAAACCAACAATATCAGGGAACACCGCGACCAACGGGAGCCGCAGAGGCCGACGTGAAATGCATGCAAATTTCACGGAGACCGGCGCCGCGGCGCGATAGCCGCGGAACGCGATCACTGGAGAAAGTAGGATCGCACCTGCGAGTCAATTCCGCGGTAATTCCTGAACGCAAGACGGGGCGGACTGCCGTTCCTGCGGAACAGGCTGCCGCCTGTTCATCGCATATTATAAGATCCGGTAAATGAAAGGCAAGCATGGCGTATAGCCATGCTTGCCTGTTTTATTGCTGTAATAGCCGTTAGCTTTTTGTGGGGTTATACCCCCGGCTTACATTGCCTCAACTATCGTCGCAACGCCCATGACCTGTGCCTGCGCAGAGCGTACACTGCCTCCCCTGTGCAAGGGGAGGTGTCACCGCAGGTGACGGAAGGGTTGTAAACTCGATCGAAAACGCCCGAATTTACATTGCTTCAACTATGGTCGCAACGCCCATGACCTGTGCCTGCGCAGAGCGTACACTGCCTCCCCTGTGCAAGGGGAGGTGTCACCGCAGGTGACGGAAGGGTTGTAAACTCGATCGAAAACGCCCGAATTTACATTGCCTCAACTATCGTCGCAACGCCCATACCGCCGCCTACGCAGAGCGTAGCGAGGCCGGTCTTGAGCCCACTGTGCTTGAGCTCATAAAGCAGGGTGACGAGTATGCGGCAGCCGGAAGCGCCGATGGGGTGGCCGATGGAGATCGCGCCGCCGTTGACGTTGACCTTGCTGATATCCCAGCCGAGGTCCATGCCGACCGCGAGGGACTGCGCGGCGAAAGCCTCGTTCGCCTCGATGCGGTCGAACTGGTCGATGGTCATGCCGGCCTTCTTCATGGCCTTGCGGGTGGCGGCGACGGGGCCGACGCCCATTATGCTGGGCTCAACGCCCGCGGAAGCGCCGCAGACGAACTTCGCCATGGGCTTGACGCCGAGCTCGGCGGCCTTTTCAGCGCTCATGATGACCACTGCGGCAGCGCCGTCGTTGATGCCGGAGGCGTTGCCCGCGGTGACGGTGCCGTCCTTCTTGAAGGCGGGACGGAGCTTTGCAAGGGCCTCGATGGTGGTGCCGGGACGGTTGTGCTCGTCCTTCTTGAACTCGACCATCTCCTTCTTGACCTTGACCATAACGGGGACTATCTCCTCGTCGAACTTGCCCTCTTCCTGCGCCTTGGCGGTGTTCTGCTGGGAGCGGAGAGCGAACTCATCCTGCATCTGGCGGGTGATGCCCCACTGCTCGGCAACGTTCTCGGCGGTGATGCCCATGTGATAATCGTTGAAAGCCTCCCAGAGACCGTCCTTGACCATCATATCGACGATGTTGGCGTTGGGCATGCTCATGCGGTAGCCGTAGCGCGCCTGGGGGATGGCGTAAGCGGTGGCGGACATATTCTCCATACCGCCGACCACCATGCAGTCAGCTTCGCCGGCCATGATCATGGCGGCGGCAAGGTTGACGGCCTTCAAGCCGGAACCGCAGACGTTGTTGATGGTCTCCGCGGGCACCTCGACGGGGATGCCGGCCTTGACGGACGCCTGACGCGCGACGCTCTGGCCCAGACCGCCCTGCAGTACGCAGCCCATTATGACCTCGTCGACGTCGGAGGGGGCGATGCCCGCACGGGCGACGGCTTCCTTGATCACGATCGCGCCGAGATCGACGGCGGGGATATCCTTCAAAGAACCTCCGAAGGTACCGACGGCGGTACGAACGGCGCTTGCTATAACGACTTCCTTAGACATATAGATTAAACCTCCAATTTGATTTTATTAAAAGGGGCAGGATGCTCCCGCCCCATGACGACCTCAGTCGATAACGTCCATAGCTTTGAGATTTTCGGGGATGATCAGCTTCGCGCCGGTCGCCGCCTGCACCTGCTCAACGGTGTAAGCGGGATTGATCTCCTCGAGCACGATGCCCTCGGGAGTGATGCGCATGAAGCCCATCTCGGTGACGATGACGTCGACGACGCCCACGCCGGTCAGAGGATAGGTGCAGTGATCGACGATCTTGGGATTGCCCTTCTGGGTGTGCTCCATAGCGAGCACGACCTGCTTCGCGCCGGAAACGAGGTCCATAGCGCCGCCGATGCCGCCCATCTTGTTGGGCAGGCACCAGTTGGCAAGGTTGCCCTTCTCGTCGACCTGATAGGCGCCGAGTATGGTCACGTCGATGTGACCGCCGCGGATGGCGCCGAAGGAATCGGTGCTGATGATGAACTGAGCGCCGGGCTTGACGGTGACCATCTGGCCGCCCGCGTCGACGACGTTGGGAGTGCCTTCGCCCTCGGGAGCATAGCCGCCCGCACCGATGATGCCGTTTTCGGCATGAACGATGAGCTCAACGCCCTCGGGGAGCCAGTTCGCAACGAGCTGGGGAACGCCGACGCCGAGGTTCACGACCTCGCCGTCATGGAGCATCTGAGCGACACGCCTTGCGATAATATTCTTGTTATCCATATCAAATTACCTCGTTAGTCCTGCTTGGGGATGGGTACAACGGCATTGACGTAGATGCCGGAAACGGTTACGAGCTCGGGATCGATATCGCCCACGGGGACGATCTCCTCCGCCTCGACTATAACGTAATCCGCGGCGGTGGCCATAGCGGCGTTGTAGTTCTTGGAGGAGCCCTTCATGAAGATATTGCCGGATTCATCGGCGACGTTGGCGTGAATGAACGCGACGTTCGCGCGAAGCGCGGTCTCCATGATGTACTTGCGGCCGTTGAACCAGCGGGTATCCTTGCCGTCCTCGATGATGGTACCTACGCCGGTGGGAGTGTAGAAGGCGGCGATGCCGAATCCGCCGGCGCGGATGCGCTCGGTCAGAGTGCCCTGAGGATTGATGTGCAGACACTTGGGATTGGCCTTATACATCGCCTGAGCGGCGGGATTGCGGACGATCCAGGTGCAGATGAGGTCCGTTACTCTGCCGGAGGCCAGCAGGGGGGTGAGGCTGGATCCGTATTCGCCCATGTCGTTATTGACGATGGTCAGGCCCTTCGCGGGATGATCCAGGAAGGTGTGGATGAGATACTCGGGGCTGCCGCACATAAGGAAGCCGCCCACCATGATGGTGTCATTATCCTTGATGTGGGAAAAGGCCTCTTCAACGGTTGTGACTTTGTTCATTCTTTCCTCCTACTATTAAATTGCGATATGGTGGAACGCACTTATACACATATTAACATTTTATCATCTGCACGGAAAATGTCAATCGGAATCGGCGAAATTACTAATATATATTAAACGCGGCACGTTTTCGCGTGCCGCGTTTCGATCGTTTTGTTTATCAGCAGTTCATCGCCTGCGCGACGGCGACCGCGACGGCTGCCGCCTGACCGCCTCCCCTGTGCAAGGGGAGGTGGCAGCCGATCCGAATGGATCGGCTGACGAAAGGGTTGTGTCTATGCCGCAAACTCAACTGCGAAAGCTTATCAGCAGTTCATCGCCTGCGCGACGGCGACCGCGACGGCGACCGTTGCGCCTACCATGGGGTTATTGCCCATGCCGATGAGGCCCATCATCTCGACGTGCGCGGGAACGGAAGAGCTGCCCGCGAACTGCGCGTCGGAGTGCATACGGCCCATGGTGTCGGTCATGCCGTAGGAGGCGGGACCGGCGGCCATGTTGTCGGGATGCAGCGTGCGGCCGGTACCGCCGCCGGAAGCGACGGAGAAATACTTCCTGCCGTTCTCATGGCACCACTTCTTGTAGGTGCCCGCGACGGGGTGCTGGAACCTGGTGGGGTTGGTGGAGTTGCCGGTGATGGAAACGTCCACGCCCTCATGACGCATTATGGCGACGCCCTCGTTCACGTCGTCGGCGCCGTAGCAGCGGACCTTCGCGCGGTCGCCCTTGGAGAAGGCGCGCTCGTAGACGATGTGGAGCTCATCCTTGTACTGGTCGTAATCGGTCTCCACGTAGGTGAACCCGTTGATGCGGGAGATGATGTAGGCGGCGTCCTTGCCGAGGCCGTTCAGTATGACGCGGAGGGGGTTCTTGCGGACCTTGTTCGCGGTGGTGGCGATCTTGATCGCGCCTTCCGCTGCGGCGAAGCTCTCGTGACCGGCGAGGAACGCGAAGCACTCGGTCTCCTCGGAAAGGAGCATCGCGCCGAGGTTGCCGTGGCCGAGGCCGACCCTGCGGTTATCCGCGACGGAGCCGGGCACGCAGAAGGCCTGCAGGCCGAGGCCGATGGCGGAGGCGGCCTCCGCGGCGGAGCGGACGCCCTGCTTTATGGCGATCGCGGCGCCGAGGGTGTAAGCCCACTTGGCGTTCTCGAAGGCTATGGGCTGAGTCTCCGTGACTATCGCGGCGACGTCCAGACCCTTCTCCTCGGTGATGCGCCTGGCTTCCTCAAGGCTGCCTATGCCGTACTTGCTCATTTCGGCGGCAAGCTTCTCTTCTCTTCTCTCTTTACCTTCAAAATTGACCATGCTGAACCTCCTTATTCCTTGCGGGGGTCGATGTACTTCGCGGCTTCGGCGAAGCGGCCGTAGGTGCCGGTGAATTTCTTGAACGCCTCGTTGGGCTCCATGCCCGCCTTTATGGCGTCCATCATCTTGCCGAGGCTGACGTATTCGTAGCCGATTATCTCGTCGTTCTCGTCGAGAGCGAGACGCCTGACGTAGCCCTCGCTCATCTCAAGATACCTCGCGCCCTTCGCCTTGGTGCCGTACATGGTTCCCGTCTGGCTGCGGAGACCCTTGCCCAGATCCTCGAGACCGGCGCCCACGGGCAGACCGTCGTCGGAGAAAGCGCTCTGGCTCCTGCCGTAAGCGAACTGGAGGAATATCTCGCGCATGGCGACGTTGATGGCGTCGCAGACGAGGTCGGTGTTCATGCCCTCGAGCAGGGTCTTGCCGGGAAGTATCTCGGCCGCCATAGCCGCGGAATGAGTCATACCGCTGCAGCCGATGACCTCGACGAGCGCCTCCTCGATAATGCCGTCCTTAACGTTAAGTGTCAGCTTGCAGGCGCCCTGCTGGGGAGCGCAGCGGCCGACGCCGTGGGAGAGGCCGGAGATCTCGCCGATCTGCTTGACCTTGACCCACTTTCCCTCCTCGGGTATGGGCGCCGGATCGTGCAGTGCGCCCTTGCGAACGCAGCACATGTTTTCAAGTTCTGCTGTGTATTGCATTATTATTACCTTACCTTTGGTTTTCAAAGGCCCTTTCTTTACGATAACGCTTCGATTTATTGAGCTGTTGCGGATAGTTTACCAATTTTCCGATAAAAATACAAGCTTTTTTTATAAAAAATAGGGACAAACCCCAAAAAATATGGTACAATACTTCTGTTTAGGACCGTCAGGAGGTCAGTTTATGACAGTCTTCGGAGCTCGTTGGGCGGGGGCGGCGCTTTTTACCGCCCGTTTCGGCACAGCCGCGCCCGCGGGTTGGGCGGCGGCCGCGCTCGCGGCGCTTGCGATCGCGGCGGCGGTGCCTCTGTATGCCTGCTGCAAAGCGAAGGAAAGGCTGAGACGCGTGACCAAGCCGCTCCTCGTGCCGCTCGTGCTCTGCTGTCACGTGCTGATCGCCGGCTCAAGCATGCCGCTCGTCATATTCGCGCTGATATTCGGGCTTATCGGGGACATACTCCTGATCCCGAGCGGCAAGATGCTGCTCTTCGGCGCGGGCGGTTTTTCGTTCCTCGTGGGGCACGTGCTCTACGTGCTCAACGCCTTCCGCATGGGGCTCCCGCAGAGGACCTTCGGCAGGTTCGGCTGGGCGTCGGCGCTCGCCGTCGCGCTCATCGTCGGCGCTGTCGGTCTGACCGGCTGCCTCGTCATACGGCGCAGGCTTCAGAAAAAGCTCCGCCGCCCGCTCGACGTATACGTGCTCGGGCTCACGGCGATGGCGGGGACAATGGTCTATTCGTTCATAGGCGCTCCCTGCCTCGGCACGGCGCTGATGGCGGCGGGAGGCGCGCTCTTCGCCGTATCGGATCTTCTGCTCGGCGCGTGCATAACGGGGCAGATAAAGGGGCGGCGCAGGAATATGTGGGTGATGCTGACTTACGTGCTCGCTCAGGCGGGCATTGCGGTCGGCTCGGCCCTCGTTTGAAAGGATACTGTTTCCCGCAGGCGCCGCCTGCGGAATTCGGATCGGAGCCTTCTGTTTTTATGAGCACGGCCGATCGCGCAAACGGAGGTTTTTGCATTGGTAACGCTGGTGGTTTATTATTCATACACGGGCCGCACTCATTATGAGGCGAAGCGTATTGCCGAGCGCATAGGCGCCGAGCTTTACGAGGTGCGCGAGCAGAAGCATCGCTCGCATCTTAACGCGTATCTTCTGGGGCCCATTCAGGCGCGCCGCAGGAAGGAGATAATAATGGAGCCCATCGCGGTCCGCATGGAGGATTACGATAAGGTGATCATTATGAGCCCCATATGGGGAGGCTGGCCGGCGCCCGCGTTCAGCATGGTCGTCCGCGAGCTGACTCCCGGCATCAACGTGGAGGTGTATCTGACCTCCGATTCCGGCAAGGCGAAGGATCTTGCCGCCGTCCGCCGCTGGGTGGAGCTGCGCGGGGCGCACGTCAATCACATTCAGGTGATAAAGACCATAGACCTCAAGGAGCGCGACCGCCTGCACGTGCAGCGCCGCCTCAGGGAGATCAAGGAGGAAGAGGAGCGCGCGAAGGCGCAGGCCGCGAGCGCGCAGGCTGCCAAGGCGCCCAAAAAGGAATAAGGGCCGTATGCCCGCTCCGTAATGAATACGCCCGATAAAAGGGCTGATGAAGGAATGAAGACGCTTCGCCGATGAAGGAATGCTCATTGAACGTCCTTCCGGCGGGCGTCTTTACTTACGGTATGATTGCCCGCCGCGGCTCAAGCACGGCGAAATGCTTCCTTGTGGCTGACGGGCGGGCGGGGAGTTTTTTCGTTCCGTAGGCATTCTGCGCTAAAAAAACCTGGCATAACTATTTGACTTTCTCTCCCCGATGCAATATAATGAATGGTATGAGTGGAGGTATGCGCAATACGCTTCTGAAGGATGAGCGTCTGCGGGCCGTTTTCGGGCTTTTGGGCGAGGCGGAGACCGTCGCCGATATCGGCTGCGATCACGGCTATCTTTCAGCCGCCCTCGTGCTGTCCGGAAGGGCGAAGAGGGTCGTAGCCTCCGATATCAGCCCTGTTTCCGCGGGGAAGGCCGCCGCGCTTGCCGAAAGCCTCGGCATAGGGGCGCGGATGGAAGCGGTCTGCGCGGACGGGCTCTCCTGCCTGACCGGCGGTGAGCCGGGGCTCAAAATCGCCGTCTGCGGCATGGGAGGCGAGCTTATCGCCAAAATACTCGCGGCGGCTCCCGGGGTCGTAAGCCGTGCGGAGCTTGTCGTGATGCAGCCCATGCGCGGCGAGGCGGAGCTGAGACGGTATCTGTATGAAAACCGCTTCCGCATAACGGACGAGCGCGTGGTGCTCGACGAGGGCAGGTATTATCAGGTGATAGCGGCCGTGCCCGGCTGCCGGGATACCATTCCGGCGGGCTTCCCGGAGGGGATGTTCAGGTTCGGATGGGTCATGGCTTCAAAGCCGGAGCCGGAGCTCATGCCCCTCCTGAAGCATTACCGCGCTGTATACCTCAAGGAGCTGGAAAACGCCGAAAGGCGGGGGAGGAGCCCCGAAAAGCTCATTGAAGAAATCGAAAAAACCGAGGCGCTCATGCGCTTTGCAGAAGGGAGAAGAGGCGGAATGAAGCTTTCCGAACTGGTCGCCGCGATGGAGCGCATCGCCCCGCGCGAGCTGGCGCTCGAATACGATAACCCCGGCCTCATAGTCGGCGCGAGGGATGAGGAGATAGACAGGGTGCTCGTCGCGCTCGACTGCACTCTGCCCGTTGTCCGCGAGGCGAAGGAGAAGGGCTGCAGGCTCGTGCTGACCCATCATCCGCTGCTCTTCCGCGCCGTGAAGAGCATAACGCCATCGGATCCCGTTACCGCTCCCGTTTACGAGCTCATCAGGAACGATATCGCCATGTTCGCCGCGCACACCAATCTCGACGCGGCCGAGGGCGGAGTCAACACGGTGCTCTGCCGTCTGCTCGGGATAAAAAACGAGCGGCCCGTACCGCCCGAGGATATCTGCCGGGTGGGAGAGCTTGAGAATGAGGAGAGCTTCTCGGAATTCGCCCGCAGGGTAGGCGAGACCCTTAACGCCGCCGTGCGCGCCGCCGGTCCCGAAAGGCCGGTCAGGCGTGTGATGGTATGCGGAGGCTCGGGCGGCTCCGAATACAGGCTTGCCGCCGAAGCGGGCGCGGACGTGCTCGTGACCGGCGAATGTAGGCATAACGAGGCGATAGAGGCAGTGCACGCGGGCGTAAACGTGCTCGCATGCGGGCATTTCGAAACGGAGAGCATAGTCTTGAAGCCCCTTATCGAAAGGCTCGAAAAGGAGCTTCCCGGAGCGGAGTTCATACTCTCCGAGGCGGGGAATCCCCTTCGCCCGCTTGAATAAGTAAAATACCCCACAGGAGGTGTTCATATGACAAACGCTGAAATGATCTGGAAGTATCAGGACGCGGAAAACGAATTCGAAAGGCTTCGCAAGGAGCTCGAAAACACGCCCGAAAGGCAGAAGCTGAGGAAGCTGCGCCGCGTGCTGCAGGAGCAGAGCGACAAGATCAAGGGCTTCGAGGCCGGTCTTAAGGAAAAGGAAGAGCAGATAGAGGCCGACGCCGCAAAGCTGGAGGCGCTGCTCAAGGATTACGATCTCGAGCAGGACGATCTCAACATAATGCTCGAGGACGAGGAGTGCACCGCGGAGGAGCTGACCGAGTCGCGCAAGGCGATGGAGGCGCTGCTCGAGAGGATAAACGCCCTCAAGAAGTCCATCACCGCCGATCAGGAGTGGACCCGCAGCACCGAGGCCGCCATTAAGGATACCTATTCCAAGGGCGCCAAGATCAAGCGCGATTACGAGGCGGCAAAGACCGTCGTCGAGACCGAGAAGATGGAGCGTCAGCCCATCATAGATAAAGCGGAAAGGGAGCTCAAAATGCTCGGCAAGCAGCTTTCGCCCGAGGTGCTGAAGCGCTATGAGACGATCAAGAAAAAGCACCCGAACCCGGTCGCCTCGCTCAACGATAACCGGTGCACGGGCTGCGGCATGAGCGTCTCGATGACCGCCGTCAGGAAATTCACCGCCGGCAGCGAGCTCGTCGAGTGCGAGAACTGCGGAAGGCTCATCTGCCGCCGCGAAGGGTAAACACAAAACAGCTCATCTTCGAGTAAGTCAAGTGACCGCGCCGTGCCCGTCACGGTGAGGAAAGTCCGAGCTCCGCAGGACAAGGGTGCCGGATAACGTCCGGTGAAGGCGACTTCAAGGAAAGTGCAACAGAAATAAACCGCCTCGCAAGAGGTAAGGATGGAAAGGCGGGGTAAGAGCCCACCGGCGGTGCGGTGACGCGCCGCGTCCCTGTAAACCCCACCCGGAGCAAGATTGAAATGGGAGCATTTAATGGCTGTCCGTCACGCTCCCCGTAATCGCTGGAGTCCCGCGGCAACGCGGGACCAAGATAGATGGTCACATAAACAGAACTCGGCTTATGGCTTGCTCGATATAAAAATGCTGTCGTCTGACAGCATTCAGATTACTGACAAAGCCCGCATTTTCGCGGGCTTTGTTGCGTGTATCAGCTTTTGAATAAGTGTGTTCGTTGTCGAGAATAGATGGCGTAATGCTGTCGTCTGACAGCATTTTTTGTGTTCTTTTGCAAACGGCTGCTCAGCCCCCCCTCATCAGTCAGCAAAGCTGACAGCTTCTCCACCCCCCCGGAGGGTGGGGAGAAGCGGGACGCTGGCGCGCATTTCCGGCTTGAGCTCAGTACAGGGCTTGAGGTTGGCCGGAGCGCCCTGCCTTCGCCCCCGCGGAGCGGGTGGAGAAGGTGGCATTTCGACCATCGGGAGAAATGACGGATGAGGGGGTTCAACTCCGGTCGCCGAAGGCGATTTTGACCATCCGGTGAATCCATCCTCCGGATACCCAAAAAGGAGATGAACGGGCGGCCTTGGGAGCGAAGCGAACAGCCCGCCCCGGGACCGGTTGCCGAAGGCAATTTCAAGCATCCGGTGGATGCTTGAAAAGGTATTCGCCGGGCGGCAGGGTCCGCCCCGGGATCGGTCGCCGAAGGCGATTTTGACCATCCGGTGAATCCATCCTCCGGATACCCAAAAAGGAGATGAACGGGCGGCCTTGGGAGCGAAGCGAACAGCCCGCCCCGGGACCGGTTGCCGAAGGCAATTTCAAGCATCCGGTGGATGCTTGAAAAGGTATTCGCCGGGCGGCTGGGTCCGCCCCGGAGATAAGCGGATCTCCGCCGCGCCTATTCTCCCAAAACTATCCCGAGCCCCATTCTCTCATTAAGATGATTCAGAATATCGAGGCAGACTCCCTCGAAATTGGTATTGAGATCGTAATTGGAGTATCTCAAAACGAGTATCCCACGGCTTGAAAGTTCGGCGTCGCGTTCCGCATCGCCGCGTCGGCCCTCTTCGGTGTAATGTTGAGAGCCGTCAAGCTCGATAACAAGCTTCGCTTGCGCCGCATAGAAATCGACTATGTAGCTGCAAAGCTGCTTTTGGCGGTTGAAAGTGACGGGCAGTTTTTTAAGAAAACGATAATAAAGCCGCCGCTCCTCGCGCGTCATGGAGCGGCGAAGGTTTCTTGCAACGAGCTTCAAACTGTGCCTTTTTATCTCTTCCATAGCCGGATCATGTTTTTGTTGTTATGCGGTACACCCCGCACCCGTTTTCATACCCGGCTTTTTCGGCGGCCTCATACGGCACGCCCTTTATTTCGGCGAATCTGGCGATGGCAAACCGCATGAGGGAGGGATCGTTCCGCTCGCCCCTGTGGGGAACGGGGGCAAGGTAGGGGCAGTCGGTCTCGAAGACCACGCGGTCCATGGGCACAAACTGAGCCGTTTCGACGCCTCTGCGGTTGTTTTTGAAAGTGAGCGAGCCGCCGAAGCCTATCATCAGCCCCAGCTCGAGGCATTCGCGGGCGGTCTCGGCGCTGCCGGAGAAGCAGTGCATTATGCCGCCGTTTGCAAGGAGCTCCTGCCTGTGCGCGCGGAGTATGTCAAGGCTTTCGCCCATCGCGTCGCGCACGTGCAGCACGACGGGCTTTTTAAGCTCCGCCGCAAGCGAGAGCTGCTCGTCGAACACCTTTCTCTGCGCCTCGCGCGGGGAGAGGTCGTAATAATAATCGAGCCCGATCTCGCCGAGCGCGACGGTCTTGGGCAGGGCGAGCCAGCGCTTCAGGTCGTTGTACATGTTTATCGTCATATGCTCCGCCGTGTGCGGGTGCATGCCGACGGCGGCGTATATCCGATCGTATTTTTTGGCGAGCTCCAGAGTGCGCGAGACGTCCCGCAGATCGCAGCCCACGTCGCAGACGAGCGCGACGCCCGCCTCCGGGAGCTTTTTTTCTATCACCTCGTCGCGGTCCCCGTCGAAGCGGGGATCGGAGAGATGCGCATGAGTGTCGAATGAGCCGCTCATATCCCGGCCCTCTTAAAACAGCTTTGCAAGCGGAGCCGTGTCAAGCTCCGGGAACTCGCCGAGCAGCTCCGCGAGCGCCCGCGCGAGCTTTGCCGCGCCGCCCTCGGAATCGCTCTCGATATTGACGGGCATGAGCGGGTCGTGCAGGCTCCTGCGGATCAGGAACCAGCCGTCGCCGCGGTCTTTATCGGCGTTCACACGCACGCCCTCGTAATTATTCGGCACTATGGAGAAGCCCTCGACGCCGGCAAAATACTCCTCCACCCGCTCGAGCACCCTTTGAGTCACTGGCGCAAAATCCGGGGAGCCTACGGGCAGACGGGCTTCCGCGCTCTCCGCGGGCTCGCGTAGAGCGGCGATGAGGTCGGTCAGGCTCCTGCCCTCGCCGCGCGCGCGGACGAGCTCTATAAGCAGCTTGACTATAACGTACGCGCCGTCGTCAAGGAAATAGTTTTCATGAAGCGCGCCGTGACCGCTCGTTTCCATTGCGAATATGGCGTTTTCGCCCTCGCGCATGAGGCGCTGCGCCTCGCCTATGACGTTGCGGTAGCCCCTCTTGAAGCGGTGATGGCGGCAGCCGAGACCCTCTATGAACTCAGCAAGCCCCGTGGAGGTTATGGAGTCGGTGACGACGGTGATGGGCCCGTACTGGCGGTAAAGTATCGCCGTCATAATGGCTATCAGGCGGTTGCGGTCGAGCGCCAGAGCTCCGCCCCTGCCGTCGGGCAGCACGGCGCCCGCGCGGTCGACGTCGGTATCGAATATTATGCCCATGTCCGCCTGCGTGTCGATCACGGCGCTGGTGATGCAGGCCATGGCCTCGGCGTTTTCGGGGTTGGGCTGATGGTTGGGGAAATGCCCGTCGGGCTCCAAATAAAGGCTGCCCGCGGTATCGGCGCCCAGGGGCGCAAGTATCCTTTCGGCAAAGAAGCCGCCCGCGCCGTTGCCCGCGTCGACTATTATGCGCATGCCCTCGAAGGGCCTGGCGCCCTCGGGGAGCCCGAGCGCGGTAAGTATCTTCTTCTTCAGGCCCTCCGTATAGGGGGTCATGACGTCGCAGAGGCCGGGCTCGGGGAAGTCTCCCGCTTCGGGGGCTTCCGCGGCAAGCGTCAGTATCCGCTTTATATCCGCCTTTTCAAGGCCGGATTCCTTTGTGAAGAACTTCATGCCGTTGCGCTCGCAGGGCAGATGGCTCGCGGTGACCATTATGCCGCCGTCGAAGCCGCCCTCCGCGCAGCACATGAACATCGCGGGGGTGGAGGCCATGCCGGAAATCGAGGCGCTGACGCCGAAGAGCCCGAGCCCCGCGGCTATGGCGCGCGCAAGCTCCGGCCCGGTCACGCGGGAGTCCGTGCCAATGGCGCACCTGAGCTCGTTCGCCCCGCGCCCGGTCCTTTCGGTAAGCCAGCGGCCGAAGGCATAGCCAATGTCGCGCGCGGCCTCAAGGGTGAGGTCGACGGGCTTGCCGCCCTCCACGGCGAGGGCGACGCCGCGGACGTCGCTTCCGTTCTGCAGGGATGAATAATCTTTCATAACAGCACCTTTACCTTAACTTTTTTCTATGAAAACGGCGCAAATCGGAGTTTGCGCCAAAGGGAACTCATATTGATCGGGGCGCCTCACGCCTCGAAGTAATCGCCGCGCTTGTAGTCGTAAATGGCGCTGATGGAATACTTCTCGATATTGTCGAGCACCTTGCCCGTGCCAATAGCGACGCAGGAGATGGGATCCTCCGCGACGTAGCAGGGGACCTTCGTGTGCTCGGCGACGAACTTATCCATGCCGTAAAGCAGCGCGCCGCCGCCGGTCAGGCAGATGCCGTTCTCCGCGATATCGCTCGCCAGCTCGGGCGGGGTCTTCTCGAACAGATTGCGGATGGTCTCCAGAATGTTCTGCAGGGGCTCCTCGAGCGCGTCTATCATCTCGTTCGAGCCGATGGTGATCGCCTGAGGCAGACCGGAGATGAGGTTGCGGCCCTTGACGTCGATGTAGAGCTGCTCCTTGCGGGGGTAAGCGGAGCCTATGCGGATCTTCATATCCTCGGCCGTGCGCTCGC
>CAMZFO010000020.1 GCA_947306125.1 uncultured Clostridia bacterium
AGCGCGTTCGCCGCGCCCATGCCGTTGCGCTTTATGCAGGGGCATTCGACGAGCCCCGCGACGGGATCGCAGACGAGGCCTTCGATATTCTTGACGGCTATGGCGGCGGCGTCAAGGCACTGCAGAGGCTCGCCGCCCGAAAGCTCCACGAGCGCGGCGGCGGCCATGGCGGCGGCGACTCCGGTCTCCGCCTGACAGCCTCCCTCGGCGCCGGAAATGGTAGCGTTCTTGGCGAAAAGCATGCCTATGGCTCCCGCGCAGAAGAGGCCCTCGATGAGCTGATCGTCGGTCCAGCCGCGCGCGTGCCCGCTTTCTAAGAGCACAGCGGGGAGTATGCCGCTGGCTCCCGCCGTGGGAGCGGCGACTATCCTGCCCATGGCGGCGTTCACCTCTACCACGGCCATTGCCGCGGCCGCGGCGTGGCAGGTCTCGCTGCCGGAGAAGGGGTCGAAATCGGCGTAGCGGTAAAGGGTCATGGCCTCGCCGCCGGTAAGACGGCTCACGGAGTGCACCTTCTCGCTGAGCCCCTTCTTGATGGATTCGCGCATCACCTTGAGGTCGGTGCGCATCTGGGCGACGGCCGCCTCACGCGTCGTATCGCCTATCTCGGTCTCGCGCCGGAGCATCGCCTCGGAGATCTTAATGCCCTCCTCGTCGCAAAGCTTGACGAGCTCTATTCCGGAAGAAAAATCGTATTTCATATGGCGCCTCTTATCGTCAAATCACCATGAGTTCGTTCACCGCGGGGCAGAGCCTGCGGATGATCGCCTGCATATCGGGGGTGACGGGGTTGTCGGATTCGATTATCATGTAGGCGTCCGTGTCGCCCCTGCCGTGCCGGAATACCTTCATATAGGCAATATTCACGTTGAGCTGCGCCAGCACGCGGGAGACGTCCGAAATGACGCCGGGCACGTCGTGATGCTGTATTATGAGGGTCGGATAATCGCCCGTGACCTCCACTTCGAGGCCGTTTATCTCGGTTATGAGTATGTTCCCGCCGCCTATGGAGCGGCCGACGACCTCGGTCTCGCGCCCGTTCACGTCGACGGCCTCTATCTTGACCGTATTCGGGTGCTCGACGTGCTCGTCGGAATAGACGAAATCCACCGCCACGCCCTCGTCGCGGGCGAACTTATAGGCCGACCTGATCCTTAAATCGTCGGGCATGAAGCCCAGTATGCCGGCTATGAGCGCCTTATCGGTGCCGTGCCCGCGGCCGGTCTCCGCAAAGGAGCCATAAAGCGTGAAGCGCACGCTCTCTATCTCCGCGCCGATTATGCGCCGCGCTATGTAGCCCAAGCGCACCGCTCCCGCCGTGTGGCTGGAGGAGGGGCCGGTCATGCGCGGACCGATGATGTCAAAAACGGAAAAATTCTCCATGATTCGCCTCCGTCGTTCTCAAACAGCTAAATTATACCGCAGCGGGCGGGGAAATACAATAGAGCAAAATCGCCCTTTACATCCGATATATAAAAATGGTATAATAAAACGCAGTTAAGCAAAACAAAGGAGGGCGCACATGATAAAGCTTGAAAAACAGGGGCATATCGGGATTCTCACCGTCTCCCGCCCGGAGGCGCTGAACGCCTTGAACAGCGAGGCTCTGACCGAGCTCGCGGCAAGGGCCGCCGAGGTCCGCGCCGATGAGGATATCCGCGTGCTCATAGTGACCGGCGAGGGCAAGGCGTTCGTTGCCGGAGCGGACATTGCGGAGATGAAGGACCTGGACGCCGAGGCGGGGCGCGCTTTCGGCCTTAAGGGGCAGGCGGCGCTCAGCGCCATTGAAGCGCTCCCGATACCCGTCATCGCCGCGGTGAACGGCTTTGCGCTGGGCGGAGGGTGCGAGCTCTCGCTCTGCGCCGATATCCGCATCGCCTCCGAAAAGGCCAAGTTCGGTCAGCCGGAGGTCGGCCTCGGCATAACCCCGGGCTTCGGCGGCACGCAGAGGCTTCCGCGAGTGATAGGCCTGTCTAAGGCGATGGAGCTCATACTTACCGGCCGCATGATAAGGGCGGACGAGGCGCTCGCACTGGGGCTCGTCGACCGCGTCACAGCTCCCGAGGAGCTTATGGCGGAGGCCGTAAAGCTGGCGGAGACCATCGCCGCGAACGCGCCTGTCGCCGTGCGCAATTCGAAGGCGGCGGTGCGCAGGTTCACGGGCGCCGCGCTCCAAAGCGATCTTGAGACGGAGGCGGAGCTCTTCGGGGCCTGCTTCGCGACAGAGGATCAGAAGGCGGCGATGGGGGCTTTCGTCTCCAAGGCCGAAAAGCCCGGATTCACAGGGCGCTGAACAAGTTATTTATTTCGCAGAAAGGATAAAGAATATGAAGAACGTTTTTGTTGTCGGCGCAGGCACTATGGGCCTTGACATCGCGCAGGTCTTCTGCACCGCCGGATTCCCCGTGACCGTCTATGATATGACCGACGAGATCATCGCCCGCAGCCGCGCGAGGCTCGAAAAGGGGCTCGACAAGCGCGTCGCCAAGGGCAAGATCACCGAGGAGCAGAAGGCGGCGGTCCTGAACGGCATCGAGTTCACCACCCAGTATGACAACGCCAAGCACGCCGATCTGGTCATCGAGGCCATTATCGAGAGCGTGGAGGTCAAAAAGACGGTGTTCCGCAATCTCGATTCCATCTGCCCGCCCGAGACGGTGTTCGCGACCAACACCTCCTCCATTTCCATAACGGAGATAGCCGCCGCGACCGCCCGCCCCGACAGGTGCATTGGCATGCATTTCTTCAATCCCGCCACGGTCATGAAGCTCGTTGAGGTCATCCGCGGCATGGCGACCTCCGATGAGACCTTCACCGCCGTCTACGAGCTCTCGAAGGCGATAGGCAAGACGCCCGTTGAGGTCAGCGAGGCGCCCGGCTTCGTCGTGAACCGCATACTGATACCGATGGTGAACGAGGCCGTCGGGCTCGTTGCCGAGGGCGTCGCTTCCCCCGAGGATATCGACACCGCCATGAAGCTCGGCGCGAATCATCCCATGGGCCCGCTCGCTCTGGGCGACCTTATCGGCCTCGACGTCGTGCTTGCGATAATGGACACCCTCTTTAACGAGACAAAGGACAGCAAGTACCGCGCCCACCCCCTGCTCAAGAAGATGGTCAGGGCGAACCTCCTGGGCCGCAAGACGGGCAAGGGATTCTACGAGTATTGATGGAGTGAAAGCATAATAAAAAAGCAGGCGAGTGCTCGCGGGAGCGCTCGCCTGCGGTTTTTTTACAGCCCGAATTTCAAGCTTATCTGGTCGTCGCGCTTGTTTTCGTGCCCGACGCTGCGGGAAAGCTCGGTCCCGCCCATGCGTGCGTAGAACGCGAGCGCGGGCAGGTTATGCGCGTTGCAGTGGCAGGTGAAGCTTTTATGGCCTCTCTCGCGGCAGATGTCGCGTATCAGGCGGAAGGCGGCGCCGCCAATGCCCCTGCCCCGGTATTCCCTTAGGAGATAGAGCGCGGGGATATAGAGCTCCCCGTCGTCGCGGATGAAGAGGAAGCCGCAGGGCGTGCCGTTCGGCGCGGCGCCGGATTCTATTATGAAGCCCTCCATGCCGGGGCTTGCGAACTTTTCCGCCTCGCGCCGCGTGCGCTCCTCCATGTCCCAGCCGTCTATGAGCTCGTCGGGGTATATGCCGCGGTAGGTGGTCTCCCAGGCCGCAAGCTTGAGCTTTGCCGTGAGCGCCGCGTCCGCCGCCGAGCCCTTGCGGAATCTCACGAGGGGTTCGCCGGGGCCGCAGAGGGTGCGGCAGACTTGGGCAAAATCGCAGTCGGCAAAGCGCTCCTTCGCCCTGCGCGCCTCCGCCTCGCCCGCGAATATGCCGAAAACCGCCGCTCCGCTGCCGGTCATGCAGGCGCTCAAGGCCCCCGCCTCGCGCATACGGCGAACGTATTCGCCTATCTCCGGCGCGAGCTCCTCCGCCGCGGGCTGCAGCGCGTTGCCCAAAGCGGCGCAGAGTCCGGGTACGGAGCCCGCGTCAAGCGCGGCAAAGGCGCTTTCGAGCGAGCCGGGTGCAAGCCTGCTCCGCATTTCGGAGCCCACCCCGAGAGAGGAGAAGAGCCTGCCCGTGGAGACCCCGCGCGGGCCGCGCACAATGAGCAGGGGAAGCTCCGCGCCCCTGACCGGGGTCAGCTTTTCGCCGACTCCGCGGGCGATCGCGCAGCCCCCCGTAAGGCAGAAGGGCACGTCCGCGCCCACCGAAAGCCCGAGGGCCATGAGCTCCGAAGGGCTTTTTTCAAGCCCGGAGCCGCGGAAAAGCTCATTGAGCCCGCCGAGCACCGCCGCCGCGTCCGCGGAAGCGCCGCCGAGCCCCGCCTCGGAGGGTATGCGCTTTTCGACCGTTATGCGCGCTCCGAGCCCCGAGCCCGCAAGGAAGGCCTCGGCCGCCCTGCGGCAGGTGTTGGAATAGGGCAGGGGCGCGTCCGAAACGATCTCAATATCCTCCGAGGGGCGTATGAAAACCCTGTCGCAGAGGGAAACGCTCTGCATTATCCCCTCGAGCTCGTGATAACCGTCCGGGCGCTTGTAAAGCACGTCCAGCAGCAGATTGATCTTTGCATATGCGTTTATGAAAATCATGGCGTCCATATCCTTATTATGTATTTTTTACCCCCGGATTGTCAATCCTTATTTTAAGAACGATCCGAAATCGAGGTGCGATACCATGAAAAATCATTCGGTAAAAAAGTATTTGAGGCTCGCTGCGGCTCTGCTCGCGGCGCT
This sequence comes from uncultured Clostridia bacterium, assembly GCA_947306125.1. GTDB lineage: Bacteria > Bacillota > Clostridia > Christensenellales > CAG-138 > UBA3857. The sequence continues at coordinate 4,727 of CAMZFO010000020.1, forward strand.
TTCCTTCGCTGTGTTCGCCATGAGCGCCGCCGGCGGCGGGCGCTCCGCGCTGAGGCTGCACGTTATAGCAAACAGCGATTCGGCGGAGGATCAGCGAGTGAAGCTCATCGTGCGGGACGCAGTGCTTGCGTGCATGAGCGAAGCGCCCGAGCCCGAAACGCAGGAGGAGGCGAGGGAAAGGCTGCTGCTTAAAGGGGGCGAGCTGCAGGAGGCGGCGGAAAGGGCGCTCGCGGAGGAGGGCGCGGATTACCCCGTGCAGCTCATCGCGGGCGAATTCGACTTCCCCGAAAAGGAGTACGCGGGCCGGGTGTACCCCGCGGGCCGCTACGAGGCGCTGCGGATAGTGCTGGGCGAGGGCGAAGGGCAGAACTGGTGGTGCGTTATGTTCCCGCCGCTCTGCATTCCGGACAGCGGGGGAGGGATAGAGAAAAATCCCGACGGTACGCTGAAATTCAGGAGCTTATTCTACGATCTCTGGAGGGGGATATTCGGATGAGACCGTTAAAGAGGACGGCGGCCGCCCTGCTCGTTATCGCCTTCGCTCTGCCCGTGCTTGCGGGCGCGGCGGGAGTCGGCTACGGCGCAAAGGGCGAGGACGTGATTAAGATACAGAAGCGGCTTAAGCAGTGGGGGTACTATAATGGAAGCGTGGACGGCATGTTCGGCAGCGGCACGCTCGCGGCGGTAAAGAACTTCCAGAGGAAGAACGGCCTGACCGCGGACGGCATAGTGGGCAAAAAGACCGCCGCCGCTATGGGCATAACCTTGAGCTCCGGCAGCACGCAGGCCTCCGGCAGCGGTACTTCGGGCGAGGTATGGCTGCTCGCGCGGGTAATATACGGCGAGGGCAGGGGAGAGCCCTACAAGGGGCAGGTGGCCATAGGCGCGGTGGTGCTGAACCGCGTCAGGAGCGCGTCCTTCCCCAATACCATCGCCGGGGTCATCTATCAGCGGGGGGCGTTCGACGCGGTGAGCGACGGGCAGATAAACCTCGCGCCCGATGAGAACGCCGTCCGCGCCGCCCGTGACGCCATGAACGGCTGGGACCCGACGGGAGGCTGCCTCTATTACTATAACCCCGCCACCGCCACGAGCCGCTGGATGCTCTCGCGTCCGGTGCGCCTGAGGATCGGGCGGCACGCATTCTGCTGAAAAAGGAGCTGCATCATGACCAGAACCATTAAAAGGCTTATAGATTATTCAATACCCGTTCTCGCCTCGTTCGCGGCGATCGCCGCCGCCGTCTGGGGCAGGGGGCAGAGGGCGCGGGCGGAGGAATACGCCCGCATAGCCGATGAATACGTGAGCGTCTGCATAAATTCCTGCGCCCGCTGCGGGCAGGAGCTGGAGGAGACCGTCAGGGCCATGGGCGTTTCGCTTGAAAAGCTTTCCGTCACCGCCTCGGTCGGCGGGCGGGTGCTCGCGCTGGAGGACGTCGTGCGCGAAAGCGCGGAGGCGCAGGCGCTCATATCGCGCCTTCCGCAGTCCCAGCCCGGCTCGGCTGAGCTCAACGCGTTTTTGACGAGGGCGGGCGACTATGCGCGCTCGCTCTCGAAGCGCCTGCTCGCGGGGGAGGAGCCCGGCGAGCGGGATAAAAAACAGCTCGCGCTGATACTCGATTCCTGCGTGAAGCTCACCGACAGGCTTTCGGCGGATATCGCGGACGGAGCCCTGCCCAACGGCACGGAGGACCTCGATTATTACGGCGGGCCCGAAGCGGGCGCGGAGGAGCCCTCCGAGCCCGAATACCCGGAGCTCATTTACGACGGCCCCTTTGCGGAGGCGGTCGAGAACGCCGAGCCCAAATGGGCAGTCGGCGAGGAGGCGGCTCCCGGCGAGGCCCGGGCGAGGGCGGAGGAGCTTTTGGGCGCTCCCGCAGAGCTCACGGGCAAGACCGAAGGGAGGCTCCCCACCTACGATCTGACCTCGGGCGGAGCGGAGCTCGCGCTCACCGTAAGGGGTCTCAAGCTCCTGTGGTTCATGCGCGCTCCCGCGGGGAACGCCTCGGGCCTGCCGGACGACGCGGAGCGCGAAGCGATATTCGGGGCGGCCCGGAGCTTTCTTGACAGGGCGGGCTATGAGGACATGGAGCCCTCGTTCGCGCAGTATCACGACGGCACGGCGCTCGTCACCTTCGTGTGGGTGATGGACGGAGTGCGGGTGTATAACGATCTCGTCAAGGTGTGGATCGACCGCGAAACGCACGAGCCCTGCGGGCTCGACGCGCGCAATTACGTTTACAGCCATTGCGAAAGGGAGCGGCAGGAGCCCGCGATAACTGCGGAGGAAGCGCGAAGGAGCGTGTCCCAAAGCCTCGTATCCACCGCCGAGCCGCGTTTGGCGCTCATCCCCATCACGCCGCAGAGGGAGGCGCTCTGCTATGAATTCACAGGCGAGTGCGGCGGGAGCGAGTATTACGTTTACGTCAACGCCCAAACCGGGCGCGAGGAGAGGATATTCAAGATATTGAAGGATGAAAACGGCGAGAAAGCGATATGAAAAAAGCGGCCGAAGCCGCTTGGGTCCCATCTGCGCTCACTTACCCCATGTACTCCGCAAAGTTTATGGGTGAGGTCAGCGCATTTTCCGCCTTGTCAAGGCATGCTTTTACCGCGCAGGGATCGTCCCCCGCCTTCTTCAGCGCGTCCACCGCCGTGTACCAAAGCGGCTTAAGACAGCGATAAAGCATAAGCGCGGTATCCTTTTCGATATCCGAGAACCGGTAGTATTCGGAAGCGATCTTCAAAACCTCGCATATCTCCGAAACACTGCCGTTTTCCCGTATAAGGTAGTTGAGAAAAACTTCCCTGCCGCATAGATTGAAATCGTATATCCCGACGAATCTGCCATCGTCGTCCAAAAGGATATTCGAGGCGTTGAGATCGGCCTGAAAGACGGAGGTGGGCAGCCTTTTGTAGATGGGCTCGAGCTCTGCCCGGTTCTCATTCCACAGGCGCCAGATCCTCTCGGTCTGTTCCCTGAACCCGGCGGGAAGCGTATCCGCGTATTCCTTCCAGTTCACAGCGTTTTCAAGCACTTCGTCCGTCTTGTCGCTTGGGCAGAAGGTCTCAAACAGGCAGTAAGCCGAAGGATATTCCGAATAGTCGAAATACCGGGAGGCGATCTTTGCCGTCATCTGCCAAATATCCCGCAGGTACCTGTTGTACAGATCTTCATTACTCCCGTAGTCGTCCGAAAACCTGTCCTCAACGGGATGGAACGGCGCGAATTCCTCGGCATACGCGGCGCATTTGCGTCCCGCGTAATCAACGATGGGAAAACAGCCCGATTTATCGCGGAATATCCTGGGGCAGTAGTAACCGAGCTTCCGATACTCCTCCGCCGTTCTCTGCCATACGGAGATCCTTTCGGGGAAGGTGAAATCGTTATCGGCAAGCTTAAGCACGTATTTGCCGCCCGAGGCCGTATCGATTATAAACGTCGCCCTGAAATCGGCTTCGCCCCGGCTCGTGTCGATCAGCCGGGCGGCGATGGGCTGCTCTTCAAAAAACAGCGAAAACGCGTTTTCTATCTCTTTATTCATACGATCTCCCTCATGTATCCTGAATTATCGTGATGCTCACGCCGGTGAAGAGCGCGTACGACATATCCGCGATGTTCCTCACGCGGTGTTTTCCGTCGTCGCCTACGAACATATGGGATACTCCCCCGGCTGGCCCGTGTATCTCCGTGCGGCAGCAGGACTCGACGGGCAGCCCCAGGAACATGGCGTTCCAAATGCTCAGTATGCCGCCGTGCGAAACAATGACGACGGTCTCTTCATCGCCCGTCGTGATCTCGCCGTAAAAAGGCAGAAGGCGTTCCCATGCGTCGCGCCGGCTCTCTCCGTCCGAAAACATCCTGTCGTCGACCGTGAGCTCCGGGCGTTCCATGTTTTCGCGGAGCCACTGCACGGTCTTCCCGCAGCACCTTCCGAGATTTCTTTCCCTGAGCTCCCGCCTGAATATAGGCTCCCGGCCCAAATGCTTCGCAATCTCTTCGGCAGTCTGCTTCGCACGCTTCAGATCCGAGGAATACAGGACCGCATTTTTGCCCGCAAGCTCCTCTTCAAGCTTCCTTCCGATATTGTCGGCCTGCTTCTTTCCGAGCTCCGTCAAGTCCCAATCCGTCCACGAGCCCACCATGCCGTTTGTATGGTGAACGGATTGCGTGTGCTGAACGGTGATGATGTGTTTCATGGGGATACCTCACTGTTTTATTGATTTGATGCGCCTGCAGGCTGCCGCATTTATCTCCTCAAAAGGCAGTGCGCGAAGCGTAAGCCCTTTCGGCCGGGCAGCGGGACTGTTCGGCAAGCAGTTTAATCATCGGGGAGTTTCCGACATGGGCGGCGCTGTTTATGAAATAAGCGCCGGAGGAGAACGGTTTTAATTCGGGTTACTTGTTTTGATTTGATTTCGCTGTGGAGCAGGAGGCGATCAGCAGGCGGCGAATGGTTCCGCATAACCGCTCCGCCTCTTGACGTTGGTCTTCGTTGATCCGCCCGGTCTCGGCCATCAGCTTGAGCCAATAGCTCGTTTCATTCGCTTCCTTCAGCGCTATCTCAAGCTTGGCAATAAAATCAGCTTTGCTATGCGCATATTGCGCTTCATGGATATTGGCGCCGACGGATGTTCCCGCTCTTGCAAGCTGATCGATCATGTAAGAACTCTTGGGCGCTTTTATTCCATCAACAAGATTCACGATGCACTTGGCAAATTCAAACGACATTTCAACGAGTTTGTTTTCAGACATTCACGTTATCTCCGTCTGCTGTTTTTTAATGATATGCCTGCTTTGCAGGCATGATATACGTGCGTTTCACTCACGTATGATATACGGCGGCTGAGCGGCCGTATGATATGATCTCCGTTCCCTTTCTCCTATACGCCGCAGCGTATATCATCCCCGAAGGGGATATCATGCCGAAGGTATATCATCCGTGCCGAAGGGAACGGATATCATTGCAAAAGGCACTTGCTGATAGCAAGTGCCTTTTGCATGGCTGCCGAACTAGGATTTGAACCTAGACAATACGAGTCAGAGTCGTAGGTGCTACCATTACACAATTCGGCAATCTGCCCCGCTGTGCCGTTCACCCCTGATATAACACCCGCTTCCTCAGCAGGTATAGGGCCCGCGCTGACACACCAGTGGTATCACCGACAAAACCCGAAAATTTGTTTTGAGGGTTTATACCCGGGGCGTGACGAACACCGCAGGAAAAGAGATGGTGGGGTTAGTTGGGATCGAACCAATGACCTCTACGATGTCAACGTAGCGCTCTAACCAGCTGAGCTATAACCCCGCGTCTTTCAAGTGCAAGCATTATTATACACAAAAAAATGAAAAATGCAACCCCTTTTTCAAAAATTTTTCGGGGAGACGCGCCGCGGCTGCCGCACGCTCCCCTTTTTGAGGCTTTTTACCCGTTAAAGATACATATCGACGTAGTACGTTTTAGGCGATATCTCCCCGTCGGCCCCGAATGATACGTTCAGCCAGAGGCGGTATCTGCCGTGCCGGCTCAGGTCGAAGCCGTTAAGGCGGACGGTCTGCGTTTTGGATACTCCGGGCAGCAGTACGTAGAGCGGGAGATTGTAAAAGGTCGAATCGCTCACGCGCTCGGGCGCTCCGCCGTCGGTCAGGTACTCCATGGCGATCAGCGTGCCGTAACTGTAATTCTCGCTGCCGAGATTCTTCCAGACCACCGCGAGGCAGGGGGCGGAGGGCAGCTTGACGGAATCCGCCGAATAGCCCTCGGCGTATTGCGCGCCTTCGCCCAGATCCCATGCGGCGACGGTCAGCGCCACGTTGGAGTCCAGCGAGACCGCTTTCGGGAAGCCCGGGACAGCGGGAGCCTCCGTATTTGCCTCCTGCGGCTCCTCGGAGGGGAAGAACACGCGGCGGAGCATATCGTTGTTCACGGGCTCCGGGAGCACGGTGCTCGAAAGCGGGCTTACGCAGCCTGTGACGCGCACCTTTGTTTCCGGGACCTCATAGTAAGCTATCAGCTCGAGCGCATCGTCCACGGTGAGGCGGCGGCCGGGCTCGAGCACGTAGGTCATGAGCTCGAAGGTATCCATCGTCCGGTCTCCGGGGGCAAGGCAGCAGGAAAGATACCGCTTCTCATACCCGTGCTCGACTCCCGTGACGTAGACGTTCAGGCCGTGCTTCACGTCGAGCGAGCCGTAATCGGGGCAGCGGGCGATGAGGGTGTCGGCGTCGTGATAGACCCCCCGCTCGGCGTCGGCGCTGAGGCCCTCCACGGAGAATCCGATATACCGCTCAGGGTTGAATTCCATGATCGGCAATCGGGCTGAAGCGTCCGCGGCGGGCGTCTCCAGGTAATCGTCGTACATACAGAAATAATAGATCCCGGCTTTGGATAATGAATCGAACGAGAGCTCAAAGTCCAGCACGGCGCTTTCGGTGACGCCGGAGTAAGGGAAGGAGCTCCTCTTCACAACTGCGGCGAGCGTGCTCCTGTCCGCCTCGAAGACGCAGGCGTAATTCGGCACGTTCGTTTCGCGCGATACGGAGATCTCGAGCGTTATTTTGAGCGCGTCCCCATAGGGGATCATGAGCAGAGGACGGATGCGGTAGTCGCTCCCGTCGGGGCTGCGGGTCTCCGTCACGGCGCCTATGCCCAGAAGGAATTCCATCTGCCTGCGGTCGGCGCCGCCGAGCTCGGCGAATTTGAGCTTGGCGGGGTCGTAAAGCACGCCGCTTTCGGGCTCGTAGTAATACTCCTTTTCGCCGACCGTGATGCGGTAAGAGCCCTTCCTGCTGCCGGACTCGGTGAGCTTCTGCCGGCTTACGAGCCTGCCTATACTGCGGGCGGAGGCTTCGCTCATGCCCACCCGGTATTCGTCGCCGCTTATAAGCCCGGCGAAGCATCTCGTTTCGCGCCTGACGGGATCGGTCAGGAAGGCGGCGCCGAGTCCGATCAATACGACTCCGCAGACGACGAGCACCCAAAACGCGGGCTTTTTATAGGAAAGCACGTTTTTGACGCGGTCCTTGACGGATATCTCGCCGAAGGCCAAGGGGCAGGCGGCAAAGGCGCTCCCCGGGGCGGAGAGCCGCAGCAGCGCCTCCGAATAGGCGGCGCGTTCCTCCCGCTCCATGTCCCGTATTACGCGCTCGTCGCAGGCGGCCTCGACGTCGCGGCAGAAGAGGTAATAGGCGAGCCATACGAGCGGGTCGAACCAGTGCACGCAGAGCAGCGCGTAGCCGAGGGGCTTCCAGATATGGTCCCCGCGTGAGATATGCGCTCTTTCATGAGCCAGCACGGGAGCGATATCGCGCCCGCTCAAGCCGGAGGGGACGTATATGCGCGGGCGGAAAACGCCCAGTATGAAGGGGCTTTTTATATCGTCGCAGAGGAATACGCCGCCCTCGCGAACGCTCGCACGGACGCGCCTTAAAAGCAGCGCATAGCTTATAATGCCGTAACAGGCCATGGCGCATATGCCGCAGAGCCAGACGACGGAGGCGGCGCGCGCCGCATCGAAGCTGCGCGGGACGGTCGGGACAGGCTCGCAGGCGCCGGAGGAGGAGGCGAGTATCACGGCCGTGCTCTCGACGGGAACGGCTGCGGGGGGATCCACGGCGTCGAAGGCGGCGCCCATGAACGAATTGACGGCGTAAAAGCCCGTGTCGAAATCGAGCCCGGCTGTGGAAGGATCCACGCTCACCGTGTTCGCGGAGGGCACGAGGCTCACGGGGCTCTGCAGCGCGAAGGGCAGAGCGAGCCTCAGCGCCGCGAGCGCCCAGAGCAGGCAAAGGAGCCTGCGCGGGGCCTTTTTAAGCAGCGGGCGAAGCAGCAGCAGGGCGGCTATGAGCCAGCCCGCGGCAATGCTCATATTGAGTATTTTCAGGAACACGCCGCTCATTCTGCTCCCTCCTTACGGTATTCGTCTATCATCGTTTCAATGGCGTCCGCCTCTTCACGGGTCAGCCCGCGCCCGGAAATAAAAGCGGCGACGAAGGCGGGGAGCGACCCCTCGAAGGAGTCGTTGACGAACGTGACGCTCCGGGTGCGGAAGAATTCGTCCCTTGAAACGAGGCTCGTGACCACTCCGCCCTCGTTCCTGAAAAGCCCCTTTTCGCAGAGCTTCCGCAGCACGGTGTAGGTGGTGGGCTTCTTCCATTTGAGCTCCGCCTCGCAGAGCTTCACGAGCTCGCCCGAGGATATGGGCTCATGCGCCCAGACTATTTCGGCAAAGCGCTCCTGAACGGCGCCGAGATCGGTGGTAAGCATATAAAGGCTCCTTTGCGGGGTTTGGTTTATTCGCAATAAACCCACAGCTTTAGTTTACTCCGGATAAACCGACTTGTCAAGAGGGGATTTTGCGTCTTCAAAAAGGGCGCGGGATATGGTATAATGGATAAAACGAGGATCAAGGAGAGCAAAATGGCGTTTTTCCCGGAGGGGCAGGGCAGGGTGAAGCTGCTCATGCTCTACATAATAAAGAAATTCCGCACGCCCGTCTCGCGCGAGCAGCTCTACACCGCCATGGTGAACGCGGACGGCACGGGCTTTTTCGAGATGAGCGAGCTCATGGCCCAGCTCGAGCAGGAGATGTACGTTATAGCCGTGCCCTCGCGCGATCAGCAGCTTTTGTACCTCACCGAAAGGGGCGAGGAGCTCATCGCGGAATTCGAGCGGGAGATACCCCGCTCCCAGAGGGACGAGATCGACGGCTACGCGGAGGAGCACCGCGCCGAGGTGATAAGGGAGAACTGCGTTTACTGCGATTCGCTCCCGCGTCCGGACGGCTCGTGGCTCGTGAAGCTCGCCCTGCTGGAGCGCGACGGCGTGCTCTTCGGCATAGACCTACGCGTGCCCGATTCCAGGACCGCCAACCTCGCCCGCGAAAACTGGCTCAAGGATGCGGACGGGATATACCTGCAGACTTTGATGAAGCTCACGTCGGAGAATAAGGAAGAATAACGGGGGATACCCAGCTGTATCGCCGACAAAAAAGCATGGCATCGGATCCGGCGCTCCCGGTAAGGAAGCAAACCAAATAGGATATCGGAGCACGTGAAAGGGCAAAGAAAAACGAGGCAACCTGTCTCGTTTTTTGCAAGATCATTTATACCCGCAATACTTGTCTATTGCGGCTCAAAACTTATTATTCGGATTTGCCGCTTTCCGCCAGCCAATCCGCGACGTCGATCACCTGAACTCCCTCATATTGGTACGCCTCCTGCATGGTACGTGCGAGTATCATCTTGGGATAGGCGTCCTTGATGCGGAGCAGCGGATCGACCTCACGGCGGAAGGTTTCCGGATCCTCTATGCTCCCTGCGACCTGAATGTAGAGCTTCTCGCTGCGCTTGATGGCGACGAAGTCTATCTCCTTTTTGTACAGTACTCCCGCGTAAAGCTCGTAGCCGCGGCGCAGCAGCTCTATCGCAACAATGTTCTCGATCATCCGCCCGTAATCGGCGCTCTTGGTGCCGAGCTTTGCGTACTTGAAGGAATGATCGCTGAGGTAGTATTTGTCGTTGGAGGCAAGATACCTTTTCCCTTGGATGTCGTACCGTCTGACCTTATAGAATGCGAAGGCGTTGCAGAGGTACTTGATATAGGCGCTTACGGTGCGGTCGTTGGTCTTGAGCTGTTCACCGGAGAATACCGCCGCCACGCTGCGGGTGGAGGTGAGGTTCGATATGTTGTCTATGAGAAAATCGCAAAGGCGCTCCATAAGCGGCATATTGCGTATCTTGTATTTCTGCCTTATGTCGCGGACTATGAGCGTATCTAAAACGTCGGAGATGTAATCGTACTTAGCTTCGGGAGATCTATAAAGGTACGAGCCTGACATCCCCCCCTCGCGGATATAGCGGGTGAAGGCGGAATACCTGTCGGTGAGCCCAAAATACTGCATGAATTCCGCAAAGGAGAATGGGTAGACCTCGATCTCAAACGTGCGGCCGGTGAACAGGGTAGCAAGATCGCTGCTCAAAAGGAATGCGTTTGAGCCGGTAATATATATATCGTATTTTTCGGAAGCGTGCAGGCCGTTGATCGCTCTCTCAAAGCCCTTGCACATCTGCACCTCATCGATGAATACAAAGTTGGTTTTGCCGGGAATGAACGCGCTTTCAACGAAATTATAAAGTGCGTGATATTCCGTTAGGCCCTCGAACGAGTTCAGGTTAAAATTTACATGTATGATATTGGCGTCGGTATCGTTTTCACGTACGAAAGCCATGAAGCTTTCCAAAAGCTTCGACTTTCCGCTGCGGCGAACGCCGGTGATCACCTTAATGTCCGGTGTGCCCATAACGTCTTTCAGTTTGTTCAAATAATGATCTCGTTCGATCAATCGCATATTTATCACCTCGCGAATATTATAACACTCTGTTTCGCAAAATCAAGAGTTTTTCATTTTTGCGAAGCAGAGTTTTACTTGACCTTCCCGTTTTACGGCGTCGGGGCATGGGGTGAAGCTCCTGCAAATGGCCTTTGAGTATAAAAAGGCGATGCTTGCAAGGACACAGAAATGCTGTTATATAAAAAGAAGACGCGCTGAGGTCAGCATCATGACGGTATGCCGAAAAACCGGCTGACAGCAAAGCGGGCACATTTCGCGACTGTGCCCGCTTTGTATTGCTGTTTTATTACTGCAGCAAACTGCCTTCAATCCCAATCAACGTCGTACCGTCCTCCAGAAGCAGATAGTATTCATTGCTGTGCTTAATGATCATAAGTTCATAGTATAGATCATTCGGCTTTTTGAACCATATCCTAACATCGAATACTTCGCATCCCTCCTCTTCCTGCCAGCTCTCCTTTACCGGATTCATGTTTTTATTCTCATAATCTTTTGGATCGATCGTGCTTTTGCCGTATGCTTCCAGCAAAGCAAGCTGTGTGGAAAGATCCAGTGTATTCCATACAGCGTCGTCTACATCCGAAATACGGACGTCAATACGATGTACATTTTCTTCCGACGGGAGCTGCATCATATCGCGCCTTCCCAGCACATTATATGGCAAATGCGCTAAAAAGACTTTCGGGATAAGATAGAATTCGTCTGGATCATCTTTTTGCGTATAAATAATGGCGTCGTAGAATCTGGCAACCGCTTTCCCGGTCTTCGCCGTATGATGATCTACTAATGTCCCGTATTTCCCGCTGATAAAACTGTATTCATTACCGTTATAAGTGTAACTTGGATCCAGCCGCGGCAGCGTAAATAATCTGATCACAAGAAACAGAATGACCGCGCCGAGAAAAACAAGAACGCCGATCAAGATCTTTTTAATGCTGCTTTTCATGAATCATATCATCGCTTTCAATAAAACTTCCTTATTGGGAGCCGCCTATCGAATGCCATGCTTTGTTTATTGTGTTAACGCGCTATTTGGCTCGCGGGAGCATTACTCCTCCACCCACAGGCCCTCGGGATACAGCCCCTCCTCGATGAAGCGCCTGAGCGCCTCCACGACCACGGGCTTATCCTCGCGGTTGGTGACGCCGTACCATTTATCGGGGGTGGCCATGACCTTGACGGAATACTTGCCGGTGGATATGGCGCGGCGCACGGCGTCGGGGAGCAGATCCTCGCACTTCATGGGATCCAGGGGGATGTTCTCCTCGAGGAATTTGGGGAAGTGCCCGCGGATCTCCTCGAAGAGAGCGGGCTTGAAGCCGAAGAAGTTCATGCTGACGCAGGTGCCCGCGGGAACGGGGATGAACGTCTCGCCGTCGTCAAGCGTGTATTCGGCGTGCTCGCCGCCCTCGGCGATGCGGAGCTTCTTGCGCTCGACAATGTCGGTCAGGAAGCCGTCCTCATCCACCGCGCACTCGCCGCGCGCGACGAAGCCCTCGGGGGGAAGCGTGTTCATGACCTCGTAGCCTATCATGCCCCATTCGCCCTCTTCGGGGTGGCTGACGAGGAAATCGTAGATGATCTTAAAGCCGTTCGGGCCGAAATAATCGTCCGCGCCGATAACGGCGAAGGGCCCCTTTACGACCTCCGCCGCGCAGAGTATCGCGTGGGAGGTGCCCCAGGGCTTTACGCGGCCCTCGGGAACGGTGAAGCCTTCGGGCAGCTTGTCGAGCTCCTGAAGCACGTAGTCCACCTTGGCAAAGCGCGATACCCTCGCGCCGATGGTGGAGACGAAGTCCTCGTAAATGGCGCTCTTGATTATGAATACGATGTGATCGAAGCCTGCCCTGATCGCGTCGAAGCAGGAATAGTCGATAATGAAATTGCCGTGATCGTCGAAGGGATCGAGCTGCTTCAGGCCGCCGTAACGGGAGCCCATGCCTGCCGCCATGATCACGAGTGCGGGTTTTTCGTTCATGCTGTTACCTCCCATGCCCAGCCCGCAGTAACGGGCTGAAATATATTTTTTCGTCCCGGGAGCGCCTCCGTTCGCAGGAGGGCGCTTCGGGAGTGCGGGGGACTCGTGCGAAGTCCGCCTCATTACACGCAATTATAGCAGATTTCATATACATTTTGTTGACGTTTTGCAAATATATTTTTATTTATACCCCAAAGGGGGCTTGACGATCCGACCGTTACCCACTATAATGCAATACTGAATTAATATGGGTAAAATGCGGCTTTATCCTCGCCGCAATTTACAGTTTGCCATTTTAGGGCGCTGCGGGCTCCGCGTAAAAGGGGCGGAGCGGGCCGGCGCCGGGCGGCAAAAACCGTTCGGGGATCTCACAAAACGCACATTTTTTCAGAGGCGGCTCCGGCCGCCCGGAAGGAGTTAAACAGATGGTACATCAGGTAGAGATGGGGAAGACGGAGCGCAAGAGCTTCTCCCGCATCAACGAAATCCTCAGTATGCCCGACCTTATAGAGGTCCAGAAGGATTCATACCGGCAGTTCGTTGAGCACGGATTCGGAGAGGTGCTTGAGGATATTTCCCCCATTAAGGACTTTACCGAGAAGCTCGTGCTCGAATTCACCGATTACAAGATCGACAAAGAGCACCCCAAGTATGACATCGCCGAGTGCAAGGAGCGCGACGTCAACTACTCGGCGCCTCTGCGCGTGGGCGTCCGCCTCATCAACACCGAGACGGGCGAGGTCAAGCAGCAGGAGGTCTACATGGGCGATTTCCCGCTCATGACCGAGCAGGGCACCTTCATCATCAACGGCGCGGAGCGCGTCATCGTCAGCCAGCTCGTCCGTTCCCCCGGCGCCTACTACACCGACTCCATCGATAAGCTCGGGCGTCATCTGTTCAGCTCCCAGGTCATCCCGAACCGCGGCGCATGGCTCGAGTACGAGACCGATTCCTCGGAGCTCCTTTACGTCAAGATCGACCGTCAGAGGAAGCTCTACATCACCACCTTCTTAAGGGCGCTGGGCTACGGCTCCGACGCCGAGATCCTCGAGCTCATGGGCGAGGAGGAGCGCCTCGTCGAGACGCTCAAGAAGGACACCGCCACTCACGACACCGCCGAGGGTCTTATCGAGATCTACAAGCGTCTGCGTCCCGGCGAGCCCCCCACGGAGGAGAGCGCGAGGAGCCTGCTCAACACCCTCTTCTTCGACAAGCGTTACGACCTCGCCCGCGTAGGCAGGTATAAGTATAACAAGAAGCTCGCCCTTTCCGCCCGCATCGAGGGCAGGTTCGCGGCTGAGAACGTGGTCGACGCGAACACCGGCGAGATACTCGTCGAGGAAGGGCATGAGATCGACGCAGAGACCGCTCTTGCCATCGAGAATTCCGGCGTGCTGGGTGTTTACGTCTACGTTGACGACAAGCTCGAGAAGAAGATAAAGGTGCTGGGCAACCAGTTCGTCGATCCCAACCTCTATCTCCGCTTCGTCGAGGATTACGCCGAAAACGACAAGCTCCTCCGCTCCGTCGGCGTCAACGAAAAGGTCTATTACCCCACCCTTCAGGGAATCATGAAGGAGCGCGTGAACCTTGAGAGCGACGAGGATTTCCTCGCCTATATCAAGGAGAACGCCTTCGAGCTTTCGCCCCGTCACATACTGCCCGCCGATATGATAGCCTCCATCAGCTATCTGATCGGCCTGCCCTACGGCCTCGGCAGGACGGACGATATCGACCACCTCGGCAACCGCCGCATCAGGTCGGTCGGCGAGCTGCTGCAGAACCAGATCAGGGTCGGTCTGACCCGCCTCGAGCGCGTCGTCAGGGAGCGCATGAGCCTGCAGGATATGGAAGTCGCCATGCCCTCCAATCTCATCAACACCCGCCCCGTGATCGCCGCCATCAAGGAGTTCTTCGGCTCCTCCCAGCTTTCCCAGTTCATGGATCAGGTCAACCCCCTTGCGGAGCTGACCCATAAGCGCCGTCTTTCGGCTCTCGGCCCCGGCGGCCTCAACCGCGACCGCGCGACCTTCGAAGTCCGCGACGTCCACTATTCCCACTACGGCCGCATGTGCCCCATAGAGACCCCCGAAGGTCCCAACATCGGCCTTATCAACTCGCTTGCCACCTACGCCCGCATCAACGAGTACGGCTTTATCGAGGCTCCGTACCGCAGGATCGACAAGCAGAATCACCGCATACTCAACGACATCGTCTATCTCACCGCGGACGAGGAGGACGGCATGATAGTCGCCCAGGCGAACGAGCCCACCGTCACCGATGAGAACGGATACGAATGGTTCAGCAAGGACAGGCTCGTCGCCCGTCAGCTCGACCAGATAATCGAGGTCAGGTCCTCCGAGATCGACTATATGGACGTTTCGCCCAAGCAGCTCGTTTCCGTTGCGACCGCGATGATCCCCTTCCTCGAAAACGACGACGCGAACCGCGCTCTGATGGGCTCCAACATGCAGCGTCAGGCGGTCCCGCTCCTCATCACCGAGGCGCCCGTCGTCGGCACCGGCATGGAGTACAAGGCCGCTTACGATTCCGGCGTGCTCGTGCTCGCCGAGGAGGACTGCACAGTCAAGTCCGTCTCCGCCGACAAGGTCGTCACAGTCAGCGACCGCACTCAGGAGGAGAGGGTCTATAAGCTCATTAAATTCAAGCGCTCCAACCAGGGCACCTGCATCAACCAGCGCCCGGTCGTCAATAAGGGCGACCACCTTAAGAAGGGCGATCAGATCGCCGACGGCGTATCCACTGCGGGCGGCGAGATCGCGCTCGGCAAGAACATCCTCATAGGCTTCATGACCTGGGAGGGTTATAACTATGAGGACGCCGTACTCATCTCCGAAAAGCTCGTGAAGGAGGACGTTTACACCTCCATCCATATCGAGGAGCACGAGACCGAGGCCCGCGACACCAAGCTCGGCGCCGAGGAGATCACCAGGGACATCCCCAACGTCGGCGACGACGCGCTGAAGGACCTCGATGAAGAGGGCATAATCCGTATCGGCGCGGAAGTCCGTTCCGGCGATATACTCGTCGGCAAGGTCACTCCCAAGGGCGAGACCGAGCTGACCGCCGAGGAGCGCCTGCTGCGCGCGATATTCGGCGAAAAGGCGCGCGAGGTGCGCGACACCTCCCTCCGCGTCCCACACGGCGAGGACGGCATCGTCGTAGACGTGCGCGTGTTCACCAGGGAAAACAAGGATGAGCTCTCCCCCGGAGTGCATAAGCTCGTCCGTGTCTACATCGCCCAGAAGCGCAAGATCTCCGTGGGCGACAAGATGGCCGGCCGCCACGGCAACAAGGGCGTTATCTCGAGGATACTCCCCGAGGAGGATATGCCCTTCCTGCCCGACGGCACCCCCCTCCAGATAGTTCTGAACCCCCTGGGCGTTCCTTCCCGTATGAACATCGGCCAGATACTCGAGCTGCATCTGGGCAAGGCCGCCAAGGCTCTGGGCTGGAACATCGCGACCCCCGTTCTGGACGGCGCGACCGAGGAGGATATCAAGGCTCTGCTCGCGCTTTCCAATAAGGATAACCTGCCCGCGCAGGAGATGCTTGCGGAGTACGGCGGCGACGCCGAGAAGCTCATGCAGGCCGCCGCGCAGGACCATGAGGTCATGGAGCGTCTGCGCGAGTGCTCCAAGTATGAGGACGGCAAGACCGTGCTCTACGACGGACGCAGCGGCGAGCCCTTCGAGAACCGCATCTCCGTGGGCTATATGTACTACCTCAAGCTGTTCCATCTGGTCGACGACAAGATCCACGCGAGGAGCACGGGCCCGTACTCCCTCGTCACCCAGCAGCCTCTGGGCGGCAAGGCGCAGTTCGGCG
>CAMZFO010000021.1 GCA_947306125.1 uncultured Clostridia bacterium
TAAGCGGGTTTTATCGGCTGAAAACCTGCATCTCCTTAAGTGAATGCACCCTTTGTTCCTTGTTTTTACGGTCTCTGCGGAGGCGTTCCGCCGGGGCCGCCCTGACCGCCGGGGAAACCGCCCTGACCGCCGGGTCCGCCCTGACCGCCGGGGCCTCCCTGACCGCCGGGGAAGCCGCCCTGACCTCCGGGGAAGCCGCCCTGACCGCCGGGGCCTCCTCCGAAGGAGCCCATGTCGGAGAGCGCGATACCCGACGCGTCGATCCTTGCGGAAGCGTCCTGCTCCGACGTGACGGAGGCGAGCCTGCCTTCGAGCTGGGCCCGGATGCTCTCCGCGCGGACGAGGCAGAAGCGCTTCAGCGTCTCGTAAGCCTTCTTGAATTCGCTTTCGGTATAGAAAGCGGAGGGGTCCTTTTTAACGTAGGGCAGCAGCATTTTATAGAGCGAGTCTATCTGCTTTTCGAATTCGCCGCTTTCAAAATAGTCCGAGAGGAGCCCGTTCAGCACCTCGTGATATTTTTCCAGATACTCCGCGTCGTTCCGTATGAACGCCCACATGGGCCGCGACGCCTCCTCCGCCCCCTGCAGAGGCGAATCCACACCGGTGTTTATTAGCGAGGCCGCGTCCCCGCCGACGAATCCGCCGAACGCCAGATTATAGTCCCAGGGGAGCATCGAAAGCTTCCCGTCCCGCTCGTAAAGATAGTAATTATGCAGCATCGTGCCGGTATAGCTGTCGTAATTCAGCACGAAATTATGCGCCGCGAAATACCTTATGACCGCGTCGGTATCGACGTATTTCTCGATATCCTTACCCTCGGAGAGCGCCTTGAGCGCCTCTATGACGCGCCTGTTCGACTCCTCGTCCGCGTCGGTCACGTCGTTTTCGAATATGTCGGGGTAGCTTGCGATATCGTCGTCGGTATAGACGAGCGACGCGCCGCCGCTCTCATCCCCGCCTCCGGGGCCCTGGCCGGGGAACTGCCCATTGGGAGGAGTCGGCATCTCCGAGCCTCCGGGGAACTGGCCATTAGGAGGGGTCGGCATTTCCGAGCCTCCGGGACCGGGGAACTGCCCATCAGGAGGAGTCGGCATTTCCGAGCCTCCGGGACCGGGGAACTGCCCATCAGGAGGAGTGGGCAGTTCCCCGCCGTCCTTCGGCTTATCCTTTGCGTTGCCGAGCCTGTCGGATTCGGGCTTATAGAGCTCTCCCTCTCCGCCGGCGGTGCGCTCGAGCCAGCTCTCGCTGACGTCCTCGATGGCTATATAGAGCCCGTGCGCCTCGCCGTTTATCTTAAGCCAGACGTAGCTCGTGAGCGGCGCCTCGACTCCCGCCCGGCGCGCGATCTCATAGCTCAAATGATCCTTCATATACGTGGCGTCGGCATAGATATTGTTCAGATTCAGCTTGTTCAGCCCGCGGTAGGTCCTGCCCTTTTCGTATTTCCCGAAATTGATCTTGAAGCTGTATCTGGAGCTGTCCGCGTCCATCGCCACGGACGAAAGGCTGGTGTTGCCCTTCGTGGAGAACGAGACGCCCTCCACCTTTTCGCCGTCGATGGTCACGTCCACGCGGTACTTGGTCTTGTTGAGAGGGTTCGCGGTAAGATCCGCCCAGTCGCTCTCGCCTATCGAAACGTCTATCTCGTGCACGTAGCTCGCGTCGAAAAGGCGGTCCGCATAGGTATCGCCTTTGGGCTCGTGATGCTCCGCGGGGCCGCCGGGGCCCTCCTTGCTTCCGCACCCGCAAAGCCCCGCCGCAAGCAGCGCGAGCAGCAGCGCGAACGCTCTTTTTATATTCATGCCAAAGCTTATCCTCATATTTCCTCCGATGATATCATACGTTCATTATAACTCCCAAATAAGCATATGAAGTGTATGAGTTGTGACAATTATTCAACGGACGCGCTTATTTTTATTTTTCACCAAATTCCGCGCCGCGGCGTATTATATCCTGAACGGTAAAGCGCGAGCTGACCGTATCCTGTTCCGTTTAAGGAGGAATCTTTCAATGTGCAACAATAACTGCTTCGATCAGTGGTGGATCATCATACTTCTGCTCCTGTTCGGCAACGGCTGCGGCGACAACCGCATGGACGGCTGCGGCTGCGGCGGCAATTCCTGCGGCTGCTGAAGCAAGCTTCACGGGGCGGAGCGTCCGCCCCTTTTTTTGCGTCATTGACAATTATTTCAAGTTAGGTTACAATACCGTCCGGAAATAACTTCGGAGGGCTGCGTATAGATATGTACGATCTCTTGAACTTCCTTGACGGCAGGATGTTGACCCCCGTCCCCTACGGCGCGTTCCACCTCTGCGCGTTCGCTCTCGTAATACTCGTATCCGTGCTGTTCTGCGTTTTCTTGAAGGACGTGAAGGATAAGGCTTTCCGCCGCATATGCTTTGCCGCGTGGTTCATACTGCTCTGCTTCGAGACCTATAAGCAGATCAATTTCTCATTCAATTATAACGGCGGCGAGCCCTACTGGGATTACCAGTGGTACGCCTTCCCGTTCCAGCTCTGCTCCGCGCAGCTCTACGTGCTGCCCTTCGTGTTTTTATCGCGGGAGGGGAGCTTTATCCGCCGCGCTTCCACCTCTTTCCTCGCGTTCTATTCGTTCTTCGCGGGGCTCGCCGTGATGTTCTACCCCTCCACGGTGTTCATATCCACAATAGGCATTAATATCCAGACGATGGTGTGGCACGGCACGCAGGTGATACTGGGCGCGTTCTTCATAGCGCGTTACAGGCGCGAGCTCACCTTCCGCCGCTTCGCCGCGGGGATACCCGTATTCCTCGTTCTGGTCGGTATCGCGCTCGCGCTCGATATGATCGTGCCGAGTCACATAGGCGATGAGACCTTCAATATGTTCTTCATTTCTCCCAAATTCCCCTCCACTCTGCCCGTGCTCTCCATCGTGTGGGAGCGCTTCCCGTGGCCCGTGTTCCTCGCGGTCTACGTATTGGGCTACACGTTCGCCGCGTGGCTCGTCTTCATCATCGCCCGGGCGCTCACCCGCGGATGCAGGCAATAAACCATAGTATAAAAGCCGGCGTGACAGCATTTGTCACGCCGGTTTTTCTTCGGTTGATTTTAGTGCCGCCTTCGCCCCGCATTGCGGGCGGAGCACGAAGCGTTAAAAAGAGGCAACGGTGTTGCGTCTTTAGCGTAGTGCCGGGTCGCGCAGGATAATCTGCGCGACGGATGAGGGGGGTGTGATCTTACGGAATTTCCGCAGGTGGTTCAATCATCGATCCTGCAGTGAGCACCCTGCCTTCGCCCCCGCACAGCGGGTGGAGAAGGTGTCGCGCAGGATAATCTGCGCGACGGATGAGGGGGTTTGTTATCTTACGGAATTTCCGCAGGTGGTTCAATCATCGATCCTGCAGTGAGCACCCTGCCTTCGCCCCCGCACAGCGGGTGGAGCACGAAGCGTTAAAAAGAGGCAACGGTGTTGCGTCTTTAGCGTAGTGCCTCGGAAACCCCGTTTCCGAGGGGCGCGCAGTACAAGCTGCGCGACGGATGAGGGGGTTGTGATCTTACGGAATTTCCGCAGGAAATTCCAACCACTACCTGTCCTCTCTGAAATACGAGAGCCCCAGCGACGCGGGGGGATGATTCTCGCGCTTCCTTCTCAAAGAGACAGTGATGAGCACGAGTATGGTCACGATATAGGGCAGCATTTTGAATATCTGCTGGGAGCTGCGGGTGAGCCCGGGGATGAAATTATAGAGCCAGTAGAGCGCGCCGAAGAGGTAAGCGCCCCAGATGGCGCGCAGGGGCTTCCACGTGGCGAATATGACGAGCGCGACCGCCAGCCAGCCGACGGCCTCGATATTGCCGTCGTTCGCCCAGGTGCCCTTGATGTAATCCATGACGTAGTAGAGCCCGCCGAGGCCGGAGATCGCCGCGCCAATGCAGGTGGAAAGGTACTTATAGCGGGTGACGTTGATGCCCGCGGCGTCCGCGGTCGCCGGCGCCTCGCCCACGGCGCGGAGATTGAGTCCCCTCGTCGTGCGGTTCAGGAAAATGCTGAGCACTATGGCGACAGCAAGCGCGAGATAGACCATGAAGCCGTAATTGAAGAGCACGTCGTCCACTATCTTCAGGTTATCGGTCAGATGCTGTGTGGCGCGGAAGGCGGAGGAGGTCGCCGCGACGGAGATCTGGCCGACGCCGCCCGCGAGCTTATTGAGGCTGCCGCCGAGGAAATTTGCCACGCCGCTGCCGAAAATGGTGAGCGTCAAGCCTGTGACGTTCTGATTGGCGCGGAGCGAAATGGTAAGGAAGCTGTATATGAGTCCGCCCAGTACGGAGCAGACGATGGTGCAGCCGAGGGCGATGAGGAGGCCGACGAAGGGCGCGGGAGAGGCGGAGCCCGCCTCATAGAAATATGCGCCGAGCAGACCGCCGATGCCCCCCAGATACATGATGCCCGGCACGCCGAGATTGAGGTGACCGGATTTTTCCGTCAGTATCTCGCCGAGGCTGCCGAACATGATTATGGTCCCGAAGGAGACGGCGGTGGTGACGAGTGAGATAAGCTGTACTGTTATCTGGTTCATGCTTTTGCCTCCTTTTCACGGTGCTCGCGGCGGGCGAACTTGATCTCGTAATTGATGAAGAACTCGCTGCCCAGTATGAAGAAGAGCAGTATGCCCTGTATTATGTTCGAGACGTCGTTGGAGAGGTTGAATTCCGAGGCGATGGCTATCGCGCCCTTATTGAGGAACACGAGCATGGCGGATATCAGCACCATTGTGAGCGTATTGAATTTGGCGAGCCACGCGACGATTATCGCGACGAACCCCCTGCCGCCCGCGGTGGCGGTGGAGATGGTGTGATCCGCTCCCGCGACGGCGAGGAAGCCGCCCAGACCGCAGATCGCGCCGGAGAGGGTCATCGTCCTTATGATTATCTTTTTGACGTTCATCGCCGCATAGCGCGCGGTGTTCTCGCTCTCGCCGACTACGGCGATCTCATAGCCGTGCTTGCTCTTTTTGAGATAGAAATACATGAGCACCGCAATGACCGCGACTATCAGCACGTTGAGCATATACTGCTGCCCGAATACGGCGGGGAACCAGCCCGCCTTGGTGCCGGCGTTGATTATGCCGACGGTATTCGAGCCCTTGGGATGCTCCCACTTGGGCACGAAGAACGAGGTCAGCTGGATGGCGATATAGTTCATCATGAGCGTGAAGAGCGTTTCGTTTGTGCCCCATCTCGCCTTGAACACGGCGGGGATGACGCCCCAGAGCGCGCCCGCCGCCATGGAAGCGGCCGCCATTATGACGAGGAATATCGGAGTGGGTATGCCCGCGCCGCCGAGGTATATCATGCAGGCCGCGGTCGCTATGCCGCCGACCAGCACCTGACCTTCGGCGCCGATGTTCCAGAAGCGCATCTTGAACGCGGGAGCAAGGCCGACCGATATGCACAGCAGCAGCGCGAGGTCCCTGAGCCACGCCCAGAGGCGGCGGCCGGTGCCGAACGCGCCGTTGGCCATTACGGCGTATACCTTGACGGGATTGAGCTTGGTTATCAGATAGATCAGCACGCCGCAGACGACGAGCGCCAAAAACACGGCGATGAGCCTGACGCCCCAGCCGACGTAGCGGTTCAGCCACGCCGCCCTGCCCTTGAACAGATTAAAATCCATCCTCCTGGAAATATGCATCATTCGTCATCACCGACCTTTCCCAAATGGGTCATCATGAGTCCGACCTCCTCCTTGGTCGCGCTGCGCCCGTCCACGATGCCGCTTATCCTTCCGGAGCAGAGCACCAGTATCCTGTCGCAGAGCGCGAGCAGCACGTCCAGATCCTCGCCGACGAATATGACGGCGGTGCCGCGCTTCTTCTGCTCGTTCATAAGGCGGTAGATCATATAGGAGGTGTTTATATCGAGCCCGCGCACGGCGTAAGCGCTCATGAGCAGCGAGGGATCGCCGGAGATCTCGCGCCCGACGAGCACCTTCTGCACGTTGCCGCCCGAAAGCTTCCTGACGGCGGTATCGACTATGCCGGGAGTGACGACCTCGAATTCGTCGACTATCTCCTTCGCCATCCTGCGGGATTTGCCTATATCCACGAACATGCTCCTGCCGTCCATATAGGAGCGGATGAGCATATTGTCGGCGATATCCATATTGCCCACGAGGCCCATGCCGAGCCTGTCCTCCGGCACGAACGCCAGATGCACGCCCAGCTTTTTGATCTCCATGGGCGTTTTGCCTATGAGCGTCGAGGTCTTTCCGTCCCTGTCGGTGTAGATCACGAGGCTGCCGGGCTGCGCCTGCTGCAGGCCCGCGACGACCTCCAGCAGCTCCTTCTGACCGCTCCCCGCGACCCCCGCGACGCCCAGTATCTCGCCCGCGTTGGCGACGAACGAGACGTCGTCGAGCTTCCTGACGCCCTCTTCGTCGATCACGGAAAGATGCTCTATCCTC
Source organism: uncultured Clostridia bacterium (assembly GCA_947306125.1). Lineage (GTDB taxonomy): Bacteria > Bacillota > Clostridia > Christensenellales > CAG-138 > UBA3857. Next base: position 6,450 of record CAMZFO010000021.1, read on the forward strand.
AGGCATTCCTTGACGTTCACGGGCTCCGGACGCTCAATATTGAGATTCACCGAGCGGCCTACCATCATATCTGTGAGCTGCTGCGGGTTCGTGTCCTTCGTGGCTATATCGCCTATGTATTCCCCCCTGCGCAAAACCGCCACGCGGTCGGATATCTCCATTACCTCGTGCAGCTTATGGGTGATTATGACGACCGACTTGCCGTCCGCCTTCATGTTCCTTATGACGGAGAAGAGCTTCTGCGTCTCCTGCGGGGTAAGCACGGCGGTGGGCTCGTCCAGTATGAGTATATCCGCGCCGCGGTAGAGCACCTTGATTATCTCAAGCGTCTGCTTTTCGGAAACGGACATATCATAGACCTTCTTATCGGGATCCATTGCGAAGCCGTACTTCGAGCAGATCTCCTTCACCGCCCCGCGCACCTTCTTAAGGTCTATCATCACGCTCTCGTTAAGACCGAGTATTATGTTTTCCGCGGCGGTCAGCACGTTCACGAGCTTGAAATGCTGATGGATCATGCCTATGCGCAGATCGTAAGCGTCCTTGGGCGACTTTATCGCCGCCTTCCTGCCGTTGACGAATATCTCTCCGGCGTCGGGGAAATAGATGCCCGAGAGCATATTCATCAGCGTCGTCTTGCCGCTTCCGTTCTCGCCCAAAAGAGCAAGTATCTCCCCCGGATATATGTCGAGGCAGACGTCCGTATTGGCGGTTTTAAGGCCAAACGCCTTTGTGATGTGCTCCATGCGCACGGCGGGAACGCGTTTTTCCTGCGGCTCCCGCGCCGCTGCTTTCCGATTGCTTTCGCTCAACCCCTTGCCCTCCTTGACCTCGCGCCCCGCTCCCCCTCGGGAGGCCGGAGCGCGCCTTTTATAATACTGTAGAATTATATCGCAACAGCGCCGTTTTGTCCATAAGGAATTGCTTTATAAGGGGTTTTGAGGAGCTTTTGGCGAACGCATAATTTCCTCTGTACTTTTTAATGAAACCGTGATACAATATATTGAAGACAAATGAAACAAAACGGGAGGCTGTTATGGAATACAATGAGATAATGCACCTGTTCTATGAGATCAGGCTCGGCAACTTACCCACCGAAGCGGAAGCCGCCGAACTCCGGAAGGTCGACGGCTTGAACCTCTCCTTCTCGGAGATCTCGGATCTTAAGGGGATCGAGTATTTCCCCGGGCTCCGCTGGCTCTACCTTTCCGCGACCTCCATCGAAAATCTCGATGGCATCGAAGCGCTGCAGCAGCTCGAGATATTAAGGCTCGACCACACCAATCCCGTATCCCTCGCGGGGCTTGAAAAGCTGCCCGCGCTGCGCCGCCTATCCCTTGCGGAGGCGGACATCCGCGCATTCGACACCATGAAGGGCAACGCGACCGTGGAGGCGCTGGATCTTTCCGGCACGAGGATCAAGAACCTCGTCGGCATCGAGGATTTCCCCAATTTAAGGGAGCTCGACATCTCGCACACCCCCACCCTGCGCGATCTTAGCAGCATCGGCTCGCTCAAGAAGCTTCAGAAGCTCGTGCTTGACGACGCGAACGTGAAGGACGTTTCCCCGCTCTTCTCGCTCTCCGAGCTTACCGAGCTCGACCTCTGCTGCAGGTCCGTGACCGACGTCACCGGCATCGAGAACCTCAAAAAGCTGCGCGTGCTCGCCCTCTCCTTCACCGATATCAGGGAGCTTGGCGGCGTGACCGAGCTGCCCGAGCTCGAGGAGCTCTATCTTTACGAGACGGGTCTTCGCAGTCTCAATGGCATAGGCAAGCTCAAGACCCTCAAAAAGCTCATGCTCTTCAACACCAAGATAGGCGAGCTGGGCGAGATAGCGGAGCTGACCGGCCTGAAGGAGCTCAATATCGGCGCGACCAATATCCCGAGCTTCGACGGGCTCGAAAAGCTCACCGAGCTTAAAAAGCTCGACCTGCGCGCGCTGCGCTTCGATTCCATCGCCGGCATCGAAAAGCTCAAAAAGCTCGAATGGCTGGATCTTTCCCGCCTGCGCATAAGGCATATCGAGCCGCTCAAGTGGCTGCGCGAGCTCAAGGTGCTCAACCTGCTCCATACCCAGGTATCGGATCTTACCCCCCTGCGTTCGCTTAAAAAGCTCGAAAAGCTCTATATCTCCGATACGAAGGTCGAATCCCTCGCCGGCATAGAGGGGCTGCACGAGCTGCGCGAGCTGTTCATGAACAGCACCGCCGTTTCCGACCTCACTCCCATCGCGGGCCTCACGAAGCTCACCAATCTCCGCGCCTCGCATACCGACGTTGAGGATATCTCCCCCATCGGGAACCTCACGGAGCTTGAGTCCCTGCAGCTCGAGGGCTCGCGGCTTGAGCGCCTCGCGGACGTCTTCGGCAAGCTCAATAAGCTCAATTACGTCAATCTCTGCGGGCTCGTGCTCGATCAGATACCGCCCTCCCTCGAGGGACTCGGCCTGCACTTCGTGCTCGACCATACCGAGGATCAGCGCGGCGCAATGGTGTTCATGACCGATACCGTGCTTCGCGATCAGGATAAGGAAAGGTTCAGGAACAAGTAAACCGATAAGCAAAAGCCCCTTCGGGCTGCGGCGCGGAGTGACAAGGACGTTTTTGAAAGGATCGTGCCGCGCCGTAATGAAGACGCCCGATAAACGGGCCGATGAAGGAATGAAGACGCTTCGCCGATGAAGGAATGTTATAAGGCATTCTTCGGGCGGGCGTCTTTGCTTCATTATAGGCCTTCCCCCGGGCGGGGCGCGCAGCGTTAAGAAGAGGCAGCGGTGCTGCGTCTTTAGCGGAGCGCCGCGGAAACTCTGTTTCCGTGGTAATGTCAGCGCAAAGCTGACGGATGAGGGGTATATACTTCATACGGAATTCCCATCGGGAATTCCATCCTTATTCCTCATCCGTCCGCAGGCCGGGGCGAATGCAAAAAACAGATCCGCGGATCGTTTCATCCCCGGATCTGTTAATGAATGCACTCCGCGCCTGTATTCCTTCTCAGATCGCGAAATTGCCGTTCTCGAACACCTTCACCGTTCTGCCGTCGCGGGTCGTGCCCGTGATCTCGAGATCGGCCGTGCCCACCATGAAGTCGACGTGCGTATTGCTCTCGGCGTTTATGCCGGCCGCCTTGAGTTCCTCAAGGGAGAGGTCGTCGCCGCCCTTTATGCAGGCGGGATACGCCTCGCCGAAGGCGAAATGGCAGGCGGCGTTCTCATCGAACAGGGTATTGAAGAAGAGTATGCCGCTGTTGGAGATGGGCGAATCATAGGGCACGAGCGCTATCTCGCCGAGGTAATGGCTGCCCTCGTCGAGTCCGACCTGGGTGCGCAGGGTCTCCTCGTTGGTATCGGCGTGGATATCGACTATCCTGCCCTCCCTGAAGGTGAAGCGGATGCCCTCCACCACGTTTCCGTTCAGCACGAGGGGCTTGGCGGCGACGAGCGTGCCGTCCACTCCGTTCTTCAAGGGCGCGGAGAAGACCTCCTCCGTGGGCATATTGGCAACGAACTTTATGCCGTTGCAGTAATCGCCGCCCGCGAGCCACATATGGTTTTCGGGCATTTTGACGGTCAGATCGGTGCCGATCGAATTCCTATAGTGCAGCTCGGCGAAATCGTATTCCGTCATGCGGCGGGCGTAGCCCTCTATGCGCTCGCAGTGCGCGCGCCATTCGGCAACGGCGTCCCCGTCCTCGGTGATTCGCACGGCCTTGAATATCTCGTCCCAGAGCATCTCGACCGCGGCCTCGTCGTCCTCCACCTCGGGGAAGACCTTCTTCGCCCAGCTCACGATGGGCACGGAGACCACGCACCAGGGGATGGCGTTGGACATCAGCATGCGGGAAAACTCCTTAAGGTCGCGCCCGGAGGCGGTGTTCGCGCGGCGGAGCCTGTCGGGATCGACGCCCTTTAGGTTCTCCGGGTCGGAGGCGGCGATGGAAATGGAGCCCACGCCCTTCTTGGCAAGCTCCGTGCGCTTCAATACCTCCCAGGGATAGACGGAATCGAATACCGAATCATCCGCCTTGAGCCAATGCTGGCGGGCGCAGTAATCGTCGCGCCAGTTGATATGCACGTCGGAGGCGCCGGCGTCGTAAGCGGCGGTCGTCAGCATCCTCGCAAACGGCGCGCAGTCCACGGGGCAGTTTATCATCACGGGCTGCCCCTTCTGTACGTTTATGCCCACCTCGACCACGAGGCGCGCATACTGCCAAAGCATTTTTGCGTTCATTTCACTTTCTCCTTTGCCTGAGTATCATATCCGATTATAACACGCCCTGCGCGGATTTGAAAGAAAAAATCGGCTCCGCGCAAAGCTTGCTTTCTTCACTCCCGCCGCATAACACGCCGGGTAAACGAAAGGGTCACGTCCGGCTTTATATAGACCGTCGTTTTTCCCGGTGCGGATTGATATATCGAGCACATATGCGGATTATCCTTCGAGTATTTCACAAGCTCCTTCGCAAGCATCATCTTTTGGCTGTTCGTAAAGCCATCCCATTCGTCCGGAAAAAGATCGGCGACCGTGAACTTCTCTCCGACCTTAAGAAACGGCACCTTTTGCCGAACGCTGTACGGAAAGGCCCAAGAATACCCGCTTTCTGTTTTGCTCGCCATATACTGCATCACACAATACCGCTGAAATGCCGCAAGGGAAAGCCCCTCCTTCTCCGCCTGCTCCGCGATACCTTCAAATTCATAGTTGGGGTAATTGCTGTAGATCCTTTTCATAATGCACCTCCTGTTATGGTAGCACCATACTTTAGCTATATGGTAGCACCATACCATAGCATTGTCAAGAGCCGCCTATGAAAATATATTTTGGTCCGGCTTGCTCTTCGTTTGACTCGTTATGTACGTGCAAACGATCGCCGATCCCATAAAAGCCAATAAACTCAAGGAAAATCGGCGCTTGTCCCCGGCGCGCATACCGTATCTTGCCCTTTTGAATTTTTGCCCCTTGCGGGATATAAGGGAGGCCCGTAAGCCGACCTCGCCGCCCTCCGGAACGCGCCCGCATTCCCGCTCTTTCGAGCTCATTTTTCCGCGCCCGCTTCTTCCATTTTTCCTCCCGATATGGTATAATCAATATGAAAATGTGCTCTGACGGCGCGTTAATAAATCCAAGGAGGAAGAATATGTCTGTCAATCGTTTTGTTCTGAACGGTATCTCCTATCACGGCCACGGGGCGATAAACGAGATCCCCGGCATCGTAAAGTCCCACGGGTTCAGGAAGGCCTTCGTCGCCTCCGATCCCGATCTTGTGAAGTTCGGCGTGACCAAAAAGGTCACCGATCTGCTTGAGGCGAACGGCGTCGCCTTCGAGCTCTATTCCGACATCAAGCCCAACCCCACCATCGAGAACGTGCAGCACGGCGTGGACGCCTACCGCGCTTCGGGCGCCGACTTCATGATCACGATCGGCGGCGGCTCCTCAATGGACACCGGCAAGGGCATAGGCATCATCGTGAACAATCCCGAATACTACGACGTCCGCTCGCTTGAGGGCGTGGCTCCGACCAGGAACCGCACCGTGTTCACCATAGCCGTTCCCACCACCGGCGGCACCGGAGCCGAGTCCACCATCAATTACGTCATCACCGACGTGGAGAAGAAGCGCAAATTCGTCTGCGTGGACCCCAACGACATTCCCGATATCGCCGTCGTCGATCCCGACATGATGTCCACTATGCCCAAAGGCCTCACCGCCTCAACCGGCATGGACGCGCTGACCCACGCCATCGAGGGCTACACCACCCGCGCCGCATGGGAGCTCTCCGACTGCCTGGATCTTGAGGCTATCCGGCTCATCGCCAAAAACCTGCGCAAGGCCGTCGAGAACGATCCCGACGGGCGCGAGGGCATGGCGCTCGCGCAGTACGTCACGGCCATGGCGTATTCCAACGTCGGCCTCGGCGTCGCGCACTCCATGGCGCACACGTTGGGCGCCGTTTACGACACCCCCCACGGCGTCGCCTGCGCCATGATGCTGCCCATAGTAATGGAATTCAATCAGGAATACACCGGTGAAAAGTTCAAGGCCATTGCCGAGGCCTTCGGCGTGGATACCGCCGGCATGGACGCCGCCGAGTACCGCAAAGCCGCCGTCGACGCCGTGCGTCAGCTCTCCGTCGACGTGGGCATCCCGACAAAGCTCGATAAGCTCAGGGAGGAGGATCTGCCCTTCCTCTGCGCCTCCGCCGCCGCCGACGCCTGCGCTCCCGGCAACCCCCGCCCCGCGGAGCTTGCGGATTTCGAGGCGATGTTCAGAAAGCTCATGTGAGCCCGATCCCGCAGGGGCCGCGCCGCGCGGCCCCATTATATTTTTGCACAAGCCCTTTTTCCGTTTGACTTTTCATCCCGCCTGTGATAAAATAATTTTTGGTCTTTAAGGCGATACTGAGATATCGGCAAGATCGGGTCTTTCGGCGTGCGCCAGGCATGCCGTGTTCAACGAAGGCTGCGCTCTGCCCGTATCGGCGGAGCTTTTTTTGAAGAAAGGGGATACCATGCTGAAGGCTGAAGTATTGAAAACCGATCCCGCGCAGGCGTTTTCTCCCGTTATTCCTTCGGAGCTCGGGATAAGCCTCTCCTCCGAAGCCCCTCTCGTAATATTGCCCGGCTTTTGCGATGTGCACGTGCACTTTCGTGAGCCGGGTTTTTCTTATAAGGAGACCATCGCCTCCGGCTCCGCCGCCGCCGCGCGCGGAGGGTATACGGAGGTGCTCGCAATGCCCAATCTTTCCCCCGTGCCGGACAGCGTCCCCCATATCGCGGAGGAGCTTGAGCTCATCTCGCGCGGGGCGGTGATAGGCGTACAGCCCTACGGCGCGCTGACGGTAGGCGAAAAGGGGCTCGAGGCCGCGGATCTTGAGGGGATGGCGCCGTTTGCCGCCGCCTTCTCCGACGACGGCAAGGGAGTGCAGAGCAAGAGCATGATGCGCTCGCTCATGGAGCGCTGCGCCGCGCTTCACAAGGTGCTCGCCGCCCACTGCGAGGACGAGAGCCTGCTCCGCGGCGGATACGTGCACGACGGCGAATACGCCCGCGCTCACGGGCACAGGGGCATATGCTCCGAATCGGAGTGGCGCCCCATCGAGCGCGACCTGCGCCTTGCCGCCGAGACCGGCTGCAGCTATCACGTCTGCCATATCTCCTGCCGTGAGAGCGTTGAGCTCATACGCGATGCGAAAAAGAGCGGCGTGGACGTGACCTGCGAGACCGCGCCGCACTATCTGATACTGGACGAAAACTCTCTGCGCGAGGAGGGCCGCTTCAAAATGAACCCCCCTCTGCGCTCAAGGGCCGACCGCGAGGCGCTCATAGAGGGGCTTTGCGACGGCACGATAGACATGATCGCCACCGATCACGCCCCGCATTCCGCCGAGGAAAAGGCGCGCGGGCTCGAAAAGAGCGCTTTCGGCATAGTGGGGCTCGAGACCGCGTTCCCGCTCGTTTACACCCACCTCGTCAAAACGGGCGTGATCTCGATGGGAAGGCTCATGGAGCTGCTTGCCGTGAACCCGCGCAGGCGCTTCGGGATACCCGCCTCGGACGGGGACTGGAGCCTCTGGGATCTTGAGGAGCGCTATAATATCGACAGCTCCGAATTCCTCTCCAAGGGCAGGGCGACCCCATTCGAGGGCGCGGAGGTTTGGGGCAGATGCCTGCTCACGGTGAGGAACGGCAATATCGTCTATTCGAGGGAGCAAAAGGAAGCATGAAGCAGGTATCACTTACCGTAACCGAAAATCTGCCGCTCACCGGGAGCGTTTACCGTATGCGGCTCGCGGGGGACGCGGGCGCGCTGCGGCCCGGCCAGTTCGTGAATATTGCGATAGACGGCCTCTTCCTGCGCCGCCCGATATCCGTCTGCGATCATGATGGCGGCATGCTCACGATCATCTACAAGCTCGTGGGCAGGGGCACGGAGGCCATGAGCCGCATGGCGCCGGGGGAAAAGCTCGACGTGCTCACGGAGCTGGGGAACGGATACGACCTTTCGCTCGCGGGGGACAGCCCCCTGCTGATAGGCGGAGGAGTCGGCGTGCCGCCCCTCTATTACCTTGCAAGGTCGCTCGCCGCCCGGGGGAAGACCCCCTCCGTAATACTCGGCTTCAACACCGCGGACGAGGTGTTTTACGAGGATGAGTTCCGCGCTTTGGGCTGTAAAGTCACCGTGACCACCGCCGACGGCACTTACGGCGTGCGCGGCTTCGTCACCGCAGCCATGCCGGACAGCGCGAGTTATTTTTACGCCTGCGGCCCCGAGCCCATGCTCAAGGCCGTCTGCAGGGCCGCCGATTACCCCGGCGAGCTCAGCTTCGAGGAGCGCATGGGCTGCGGCTTCGGAGCCTGCATGGGCTGCTCGTGCAGGACTATAACGGGCTCCAAGCGCATCTGCCGCGAGGGCCCCGTGCTCAAAAAAGAGGAGGTGCTCTGGTGAATACGAAGGTCTCTCTCTGCGGCGTCACGCTCGACAACCCCGTCATACCCGCCTCCGGCACTTTCGGCTTCGGCTATGAATTTGCCGAGCTTTACGACATAAACTGCCTCGGCACGTTCTCCTTCAAGGGCACCACGCGCGAGCCCCGCTTCGGCAACCCCACCCCGAGGATCGCCGAATGCACCGCCGGCATGATAAACGCCGTCGGCCTGCAGAACCCGGGCGTCGACAAGGTGATATCGGAGGAGCTGCCTAAGCTCAAAAAGGTATTCCGCAAGCCCGTCATGGCGAACGTATCGGGCTTTTCGGTCGAGGATTACGCCCACACCTGCGCTCTTTTGGACCGCGAGGAGCAGGTGGGCTGGCTGGAGGTCAACGTAAGCTGTCCCAACGTGCACGGCGGCGGCATGAGCTTCGGCACGAGCCCGGAGGCGGCGGCCTCCGTAACGAGAGCGGTCAAGGCCGTTGCAAAAAAGCCCGTCATAGTCAAGCTTTCGCCCAACGTGACGGACATAGTCTCCATAGCAAAAGCCTGCGAGGAGGCGGGCGCGGACGGCATAAGCCTTATAAACACGCTGCTCGGAATGAGGATCGATATAAGGTCGGGCAGGCCCGTAATAGCCAACACGATGGGCGGCTTCTCGGGCCCGGCGATATTCCCCGTCGCGCTGAGGATGGTCTATCAGGTCTCCTCCGCCGTTAAGGTCCCCGTAGTCGGCATGGGCGGCGTCGCCTCTGCCGAAGACGTGATCGAAATGATGATGGCGGGAGCGACTGCGGTCGAGGTAGGCGCGCAGAACCTCGTCGATCCCTTCGCCTCGAAGAGGATAGTCGAGGCGCTTCCCGCGGCGATGGAAAAATACGGTATAGAACGCCTTGAGAGCATCATCGGCAAGGCGCACCGATAAAGAAAGGAAGTATCGAAAATGGGCAAGGACGTTATAACAGCATGCGATTTTGCGAGCGCGGAGGCGACCTTCGCATTCCTCGACAAATTTAGTGAGCTGCCCCGCAAGCCCTTCGTCAAGATAGGCATGGAGCTCTATTACGCCGAAGGCCCGCAGATAGTGCGGGAGCTCAAGCGCCGCGGGCACAAAATATTCCTGGATCTCAAGCTGCACGACATACCCAACACCGTCAAAAAGGCCATGGCCGTGCTCTCGCGGCTGGACGTGGATATCTGCAATCTGCACGCCGCCGGCACCCGCGCAATGATGGAGGCGGCGGTCGAGGGCCTCACCCGCCCCGACGGCACGAGGCCCAAGCTCATCGCCGTCACCCAGCTCACCTCCACCAATCAGGAGAGCATGGAGCGCGACATACTCATTGAGCGCCCCATAGACGAGGTGGTAATGCACTATGCGCTGACCGCGAAGGAGTCGGGTCTGGACGGCGTCGTCTGCTCCCCGCTCGAGGCGGGCAAGGTGCACGAGGTCTGCGGCAGCGGGTTTTTGACCGTCACCCCCGGCATCCGCTTTGCCGAGGGCGAAAAGGGCGATCAGAAGCGCGTAATGACCCCCGCGGCCGCGAAGGAGGCCGGCTCCGATTACATCGTCGTGGGCCGCCCGATAACCGCCGCAGAGGACCCCGTCGCCGCGTATCTGCGCTGCATGGCGGATTTCATAGGCTGAAAAACGATCATCGAAGGAGATAAAAACATGGACCGTCAAACCCTCATCGCCCGCGATCTTTTGAAGATCCGAGCCGTATTCTTCCGTCCGGACGAGCCCTTCACTTGGGCGAGCGGCATCAAAAGCCCCGTCTACTGTGACAACCGCCTGACTCTCACCGCGCCCGAGGTGCGCCTCGACGTGGAGAACGCGCTTGCTGAGCTCATCCGCGAAAAGTACCCCGAAGCCGAGGTGCTCATGGGCACCTCCACCGCCGGCATAGCGCACGCCGCCATCACCGCGCACATACTCGGCCTCCCCATGGGCTACGTCCGCTCGGGCGCCAAGGACCACGGCAGGCAGAATCAGATCGAAGGCCGCCTCGAGCCCGGTCAGAAGGTCGTAGTCGTGGAGGATCTCATATCCACCGGCGGCAGCGTGATAGAGGTCGTCAACGTGCTGCGCGGGGCGGGCGCGGAGGTGCTCGGCATAGTTTCCATATTCACCTACGGCATGGCGAAGGGCTTAAAGAGGCTTGCCGAAGCCGAAGTGGAGAACACCTCGCTCACGAATTTCGACGTCATCGCCCGCGTCGCCGCGGAGGATGGCTATATACCCGCCGAGGACGTTGAAAGGCTCATCGCCTTCCGCAACGACCCCTCGGACGAGAGCTGGATAAGCCGCGCTTAAGATCGATAATTTCAAGAAAGGGACTATATAAAATGAAAAGCTTGATCGACATACTCGACCTGACCACCGAAGAGCTTGACGAGCTCATCGCCACCGCTCAGGACATCATCGCCAACCCGGCAAAATACGCCGAGGCCTGCCGCGGCAAGAAGCTTGCCACTCTCTTTTTCGAGCCCTCGACGAGGACGAGGATGAGCTTCGAGGCCGCCATGTACGAGCTGGGCGGCAACGTCATATCCGTCACGGGAGCCGCCTCCTCCTCCGCCGCGAAGGGCGAGAGCGTGGCCGACACCGCGAAGACCGTCTCCTGCTACACGGACATAATCGCCATCCGCCATCCCAAGGAGGGCGCGGCTTACGTCACCGCCAAGAACGCCTCCGTTCCCGTCATAAACGCGGGCGACGGCGGTCACTGCCACCCCACCCAGACCCTCGCCGATCTTTTGACCATCTACCGCGAGAAGGGCCGCTTCTCCGGCCTCACCATCGGCGTCTGCGGCGACCTTAAATTCGGCCGCACCGTGCATTCGCTCATAAACGCCATGAGCCGCTACGAGGGCAACAAATTCGTGCTCATAAGCCCGGAGGAGCTCAAGGTCCCCTCCTACGTCAAAAAGGACGTGCTCCAGCAGAAGAACATCCCCTACGTGCAGACCACCGATCTTGAGGCCGTTATGCCCGAGCTCGACATACTCTATATGACCCGCGTGCAGCGCGAGCGCTTCTTCAACGAGGAGGATTACCTCCGCCTGAAGGACAGCTACATACTGACCGTCGACAAGCTCAAAAACGCGAAGCGGGACCTTGCGATACTGCATCCCCTGCCCCGCGTAAACGAGATCAGCGTCGCAGTGGACGACGATCCCCGCGCCTGCTATTTCAAGCAGGTTTTGAACGGAAAGTATATGCGTATGGCGCTTATCCTGAAGCTCCTGCGCGAGGCCGGACAGATCTAAAAGGAGGAACGAACAATGAATATTGATTCCATCAACAACGGCATCGTCATAGACCATATCTCCGCCGGCAACGGCATGAAGCTTTACGAGCTGCTGGGCCTTGCAGAGCTCGACTGCTCCGTGGCGATCATAAAGAACGTCGTCAGCCAAAAGATGGGCAAGAAGGACATAATCAAGGTCGACGCCGATATCCCCGTCGATCTCGACGTGATAGGCTTCGTCGATCCCGGCGCGACCATCAACATCATCAGGAACGGCAGCCTCGTTGAAAAGCGCAATATAGAAATGCCCGAGCGCCTCGTCAACGTCATAAAGTGCAGGAATCCCCGCTGCATCACCTCCTGCGAGCAGGAGCTCGACCACGTCTTCAAGCTCACCGACAGGGAGCACAAGGTCTACCGCTGCATCTATTGCGAGACCAAGGCGAACTGAGCCCTTTCAAGCGTCAAAAAAGCATGGTGCGGACCGCTCCGTACCATGCTTCGTTATTATTCGCCCGGGCGCGGCGGCTGAGGGCTTTATTCCTTTCCGTCCCGTTCTATGAACCTTATCGCTTCCTTCTGCAGCTTGCCCCGCCCCGTGAAATTCTTGCCGACGAGCAGCCTCGCGGCCTTCGTGTCGCCCCCGGCAAGTCCGTTTATCTCAAACGCCCGGGCCACTTCCTCCGGCGGCTCCGCGGCGGGGATATGCGCGTTCCTCGGGCAGACGGCCTGGCAGACCTCGCAGCCCATGTGCGTCCTCTGTATCCCGTACACCCACTCGGGGTAATCCGCGCCGTCCATGTAATACCGCATACATTTTACCGTGTCCAGCCCGCTTTCACCTATGGCGTGCGCGGGGCAGGCGTTTATGCAGGCGCGGCAGGAGGCGCAGAGATCGGGCTCGTCAAGCGAATACTCTTCGACCTTGAAGGGGTGGCTTTCATCCGCGCCGAGCAGCATGGATTGGAACACCACCCGCGTGCCGTAGCCCGGCACGGCGGCGAGCGAGCTCCTGCACGGGGAGGCGACGCCGTATTTTACCGCGAGCTGCTTTATGGGCAGCTCGCACCTTTTGAGCCGCACGCCCAAAGCCTCAAGCGCTTTGGCAAAGGCCACGCAGGCGTGGTACGAGGCGTTGCTCGCGATATAATAGGCGGGTATGCGGCAATCCTGAGGGTAGGGAGAATAGGGCCAAAGCAGTATGAGCGCGATATCCGCCCAGGGGTATTCCTCCGCGCTCCAGACTATGTGCGGCTCGTCCTCATGGCGCGGGAAATCGGGCGGCGGCAGGAAATATGCCTCCGCAAAGCCGTGCTCCTTTGCAAGCTTTTTGAGCGCCTCGTTGTCCATGTTGGAATTATAACACGAAGCGGGAGCATTCTCAACAGTACCGAAAGGTTTTTAACAGCCAAATATATTTGTTCCGCCTGCGAATAAAGCCTTGACTTGGGCCTTCCGTTATGTTATTCTAACACTTGGCATTAGAATATCCGCCGTAGACAGCCGGTGTATCGTTCGCTTGCGAGCCTTACTTAATATCCTGCCGAGGTGAAGATTTATATAGACCGGGGTCTGCCCCGGGGTTTAGAATTCTTCATTCCCCAGTCGCGTGCGGCAAGGGGATATTTTATTGTTAATCTGATAAGGAGGAAATCCCAAATGGCAAACGCTTCCATTATCGCCCAGAAGGAACAGCTGGTCAACGAGCTCGCCGAGAAGCTGCAGAAGGCCCAGTCCGTCGTCATGTTCGACTATCGCGGACTCACCGTTGCGGAAGTCACCGAGCTTCGCGCCCAGATGCGCAAGGCAGGCAACGAGTACGTCATCGTTAAGAACTCCATGGTAGAGCGCGCTTGCGACAAGATCGGCATCGACGAGTCCGTCAAGGCTCTGCTCAAGGGTCCGTCCGCATTCGCGATCGGCTATGACGACGCCGTATCCCCCGCCAAGATCCTGAAGGACACCGTTAAGAAGCTCAAGAAGTGCGAGATCAAGGGCGGTATCGTAAACGGTAAGGTTTCCGATGCAGCAGCCATCGACGCTCTTGCTGAGCTGCCCCCCAGGGAGGTACTCATTGCCCGTATGCTCGGCAGCATGATGTCCCCCATCAGCGGTCTTGCGATCGTTCTCGATCAGATCGCCAAGAAGAACGGCGGCGAGTCCACCGAAGCCGCAGCGGAGTAATTTCCGCATGATCGACCGGGCCAAAGCGCCCACCCAAAAGAAAAAATCATCTAATTCTATCAGGAGGAAACAATCATGTTTAACAAAGAGCAGTTCATTGAAGACATCAAGGCCATGACCGTTCTCGAGCTCAACGATCTCGTTAAGGCTCTTGAAGAGGAGTTCGGCGTATCCGCCGCCGCCACCGCCGTTGCAGTCGCCGGCCCCGCCGCCGCCGCAGAGGAAGTTGAAGAGAAGACCGAGTTCGACGTAGTTCTCAAGAGCTTCGGCGCTGAGAAGATCAAGGTCATCAAGGTTGCCCGTGAGCAGCTGGGTCTCGGCCTCAAGGAGGCTAAGGACATCGTTGACGGCGCTCCCAGCACCCTCAAGGAAGGCGTCTCCAAGGAAGAAGCCGAGAAGATCGCCGAGGC
>CAMZFO010000022.1 GCA_947306125.1 uncultured Clostridia bacterium
CCTTCGAGCGTCCTATAGGCAGCCGCGAAAACGACGAGGGCCGGATATTCATAGAGCCCAGGGCTTCTGCGTTATGGCCGGCATAGGCGGCAGCGAGTACGGAAGGAAGGCGCTGGCCTCCGCCGAAAAATACCTCGGCAACGAATACGGCCTCGAGGTGCTCCATCCCTGCTATACGGAATATCATGAGCATCTTGGCGAGATCTCCTCGTATCCTCCCGGATACAAGGAGAACGGCTCCGTCTTCTGCCACAATAATCCCTGGGTCACTCTCGCTTACTGCGCCGTAAAGGACGGCGAAGGCGCCTTCGGGCTTTACACGCGCAACGCTCCCGCCTATATAGAGGATAAGAGCGAGATACACCGCACGGAGCCCTATTGCTATAGCCAGACCATAGCAGGACGCGACGCGCAGAATTACGGAGAGGCAAAGAATTCCTGGCTCACCGGCACCGCTGCATGGTCGTTCGTCGCAGTCAGCCAGGGTATTCTCGGCGTCCGTCCCGATCACGACGGGCTCACCGTCGATCCCTGCCTGCCCGATTCCATGGACGGCTTCGAAGCGAGCCGCGTATTCCGCGGTACTCGCTATGACATAAAGGTCGTAAGAGGCGAAAACAAGGGGCTCACCGTCGACGGCAGGCGAGTCGCGGGAAACACCATACCCTTGAGCAAATCTCCCGTCTGCAAGGCCGAGCTCACGATCTGACGGCATTATAAAGCGCCCTTTCCGAGCTTTTCTTCGGAAAGGGCGCTTTTTTATAGACTTATATGAGATTCTTTTCCGTATTGGCGGAGAAAAGATGCATGAGCTCCGGCTCGAAGGTGATGCTTATCGGCTCGCCGTAAGCGAATCCGGCGCGCTTCTCGGCGGGCAGATCCATGGTCTGCAGTACGAGTACGACGTCCTTCTCGCCCGACTTGACGTGCAGATGCATTGACGAACCCATCATTTCGCAGATATCCACAATGGCGTCCATGTGCGGCGCGGCGGTATCTGACCTGCATATGGACATATGCTCCGGCCTTACGCCCAGCACGATATCCATGGGCTCCGCTTCGTTTTCCTTAAGAACGCGCTGCTGCTCGTCCGTGACAGCGAATACAGTATCGCCCACGCGCACGGCAAACCTTCCCTGCGCGGTCGTTTCGAGCTTCGCATCGAAGAAATTCATCTGCGGAGAGCCGATGAAGCCGGCGACGAAGAGATTCGCGGGATGGTTGAATACCTCCTGCGGAGTCCCGATCTGGTTTATAACGCCGTCCTTCATTATAACTATCCTGTCGCCCAAAGTCATCGCCTCGGTCTGATCGTGCGTGACGTAAATGAAGGTCGTGTCGATCCTCTGGCGGAGCTTTATGATCTCGGCGCGCATCTGGTTCCTGAGCTTGGCGTCGAGATTCGAAAGAGGCTCGTCCATGAGGAAAACCTTGGGCTCCCTAACGATGGCGCGCCCTATCGCAACGCGCTGACGTTGACCGCCGGAAAGCGCCTTGGGCTTCCTCTGAAGATACTCGGTTATGCCGAGTATTTCCGCTGTCTCACGCACCTTTTTGTCTATCTCGCCCTTGCCGACCTTGCGCAGCTTGAGCGCGAACGCCATGTTCTCATAGACCGTCATATGCGGATAGAGAGCGTAGTTCTGGAAAACCATCGCAATATCGCGGTCCTTAGGCGCAATGCTGTTGACCAGCTTGCCGTCGATATAGAGCTCGCCGGAGGTGATCTCCTCAAGACCCGCTATCATACGGAGAGTGGTCGATTTGCCGCACCCGGAAGGCCCGACGAAAACGATGAATTCCTTGTCCTCGATCTCAAGGTTGAAGTTGTCCACCGCGGTGAACTTGCCGTCATAGACCTTGCAGATGTTTTTAAGTGACAGACTTGCCATATAATTTCGGCTTCGGCGGCCCCGAAATCCTTCAACGAGCAGCCTCGCGCTCCGCGCATACGTCGGACGCGCATTACGACAGGTCTCCACACTGCCGCACCCCAAGCCAATGGGTATTTTTCCTCCTTATATTCAGCCGTCCCCCATCCAGAAAAGTGGAGTGGATGAGTTCCCGCCGATTAACGATAAAGCGCCCATACCGGACGCTGTTATTATAAGGAGCATGATATATGCTTGTCAAGTAAAAACTTAATCGATTTCGATATATTATTTCAAGCAGGTCCTATTGCTTCGCTGCTTTACTTCGAGGAATGCTTCCCGATGACGTCAAGCAGCCAGCGCCCCGACTCCGTATAGTCCTCCTCGGTGAAGCCGCTGTATTTCGGCACCGTCGCTCTCACCATAGAGCATGCCTCGGGCGCCTTCGCGAGCGACCACATGCAGTAGGACACGTTCTCCCGCTCAAGCAGGTCTATCCACTCGTTTGCGCTCTCGATATCGCGGGGCAGATCCCCGCTCGAAGCCGTCACGCCGAATTCCGTAACGAATATCGGGAGCCCGCTCTCGCTCGCGCTCTCCGCAATATCGCGCAGGTCCTGCCCGTGGGATGCGGAATAGAAATGCAGCGCATACATCACGTTTTCGAACCCCAGCGGATCGGACGCCGCCGACTTGAGATCCTTCGACCAATCGGGCGTACCGACTATTATCACCGCTTCCGGGTCCTCTGCGCGTATCACGGGTATTATCCGCTCCGCATAGCGCTTGACGGCGGGCCAATCGACGCCGTTCGGCTCGTTGCAGATCTCGTATATCACGCTGCCGCTGCCGCTGTATCTCTTCGCCATCCTTTTGAAAAAAAGCTCGGCTTCATCCGCGTATACGTTCGGGTCTCCGTCGCTCAGCACGTGCCAGTCGATGATAGCATACATATCGTGCTTTGCGGCAAGCTCGATACCCCTTTCAAGATCGTTCTCGTAGCGCTCCTTATCCCCCTTCGTGCAGTAGCCGATTATGCCCACGCCGTAGGTATAGACCGCGAAGCGGCAGACGTTCACCCCGCCATCCTTTGAAAGCTCGCGGAAGAGCGAGTCGTTTATAAACGATTCCGAGACCATGAGATCGTTTGTGCTGACGCCGCGAAGCATCACCGGTTCCCCGCTTTCGGAGCAGAGATCGCCGCTTTTGACGCAAAGTCTGCCGCAGGATGAAGGACGCGCTCTGCCGTCCGCATAGATCTGCGGTCCGTCCTCCTCCGCCCCCGGCCCGTTTTTCTTCGAACAGCCCGAAAATAAGCCAAGCAGCATCATCGCCGCCGTCAGCAGCAGGAATACTCTTTTCATACTCCCTCCATGGCAATGCCCGCGTATTCCGGCTTTGATCGGTACTTCCGCGGCAAGCCGGATACAGGTTTTGAAAAACGGCGCCGGGCTGTCGGCCCGATGCGCCGTTTTATCGGTATCGTTTACTCTTTCTCCTTCACGTTCTCCACGAGGTCCCACTTCTTCATGGAATTCATGGCGAGCACGTGGCTTATGACAATGTAAGCGAACACGAGCAGTATAGTGAACACGTATTCCTTCGGGCCGTTGGCGAATACGTATTCTCTGCCCTCGGTGCTGATCTTCTTCAATGCGGTCTTGGCGACCATTATGCCCGCGGGAAGACCTATGAGGCACGAGAACATGAACTGCAGCAGGGACTGCACGAACAGGCTCGCGGAGATCTCGCTCCGCTGGAAGCCGAGCGTGCGCAGCACGCAGAGCTCCTTCTTCCGCTCGAGCAGGTTGGTCTGCGTAGTGTTGTAAACTATCGTCAGACCTATGATGATAGCGAAGCCTATTATGATATAGGCGGCAAGGTCATAGGTTTTGAATACCTTTGCGTTGCCCTCATAGGCGAGCCTTGTGAATACCGAATAGAGGTAAGTATCCGTCTCGGTAAGGTATGCAAGGAGCTTCTGCTCGTCGGCTTCGTCAACGTCCAGTATCACGCATCCGAGAGTGCCTTCTCCGGAGGCGGACTCCTTGGAAATGTACTGGAAGCGGGAAACGGACTGCTCGGATATCTCAGTGACCCTGAAAGGCTTGCCGTCCACGAGCACAGTGTCGCCGGCCTTGGCTCCGAGGTCCTCCGCAAGGTGGCGCTCCAGCATTATGCCCTCGGCGGGTATCTCCAGACGGTTCCCGTCGGAATCGAATACGCACACCTGCTCAGTATCCTTTACGAGAGCGTTAACGACAGCGTCCTTCTTCTTTCCCGCGAACTCAATCTCGGATTCATAATAGATCATGGGCTCGACGTTGGAGGTGAAGCCGAGATCGCTCATCTCCTTCATCATCTCCGCGTCGGGCTGCTCTTCGAAGAACACCTGACAGTCGTAACGTATCCTCTGCTCGTAAAGCTCATGCAGTATCCTGTTCTTGGAGGTGATGAACGCGAGCGACGAGAATATCATCATTACCGAAGCCGCAACGCAGATCACCGAGAATACGAACCTGCCCTTGTTTCGCAGCATGGAGCTGATGCTGAACTTGACCATGGGCTTCGCGTTCTTCGTAAGCGCCGCAAGCAGACGGGGAGTCTTTGCGGTGACGGGCGCGGGCCTCGTCATAGCCTCGGAGGGCTGTATGCGTGAGATGAGCGTCGTGCCGATAAGGGTGGCGACCTGCCCCACTACGACGGTCAGCACCGCGGCAAGCGCCATAATGCGGTAATTGAGATGGTTGGTGAACCTGGGCAGCGGGAAGAAATCCTGATAATAGCCGCAGATATAGCGCATAACGCCGAGGCCTATCGCAATGCCCGTCGCGATCGCGGCAATGGACACAACCAGCTCGACGCCGCAGAACAGCGTGCGTATGCTGCCCTTAGTGAATCCGAGCGCGCGCAGTATGCCTATCTCGCGCCTGCACTGGCGTATGATAAGCGACATGAACAGGAACACGACGATAAGTATGACAACGAAGAACACCATGGGCATGAATGACGACATGGTATCTATCGGCTCGAGGTTAATATCTATCCTGTTCTTAACGCCGGAATCCTCATAGACGAAGCTCTTTTTGATCTCAACGTCGTCAAGTACCTGCTCGCACTTTTTGAGCAGCTCCTTCTGATCCATGTTCGGATCGAAATAGAGCAGGAACTGATTGCAGAGGGCGTCGTACCCCTCCTCCTCGTCAAGCTCCTTATAGGCGTTCTGCAGCTCCTCACGCAGGGATGCGAACTCGCTCACGGCGTCGGCAAGGCTCGTTTCATACTTTCTCCTGCCGTCGTCATATTCCTGATAAGCTTCGTTGAGCTGCTCCTGCGCTTCCTTTATCTGCCTGTCGATCTCCTCGATGGCGCCGGGGATATCCGCAAGGCCGTCCTCTATCTCCTTTATGCCGTCCCTCAGCTTGGTTATTGCGTCGGGTATCTCGTTATACTGCTTCTCCGCATCACCGAGCTGATCCTTCAGCTCCCTTAGCTTCTTGTCTATATCCTTTTCCTTTATGCCGAGCTTATCGAGCTCGGATACGATGGAATCGCGCTGGTCCTGCAGCTCGCCGATGGACTTTTTCAGCTTGGAGGTGGTCTGATCGTATGCGCTCACAAGCTCGCCCACGGTATTTATTGGCCTGCCGACAGCTTCGGAAAGGGTATCGGTCAGCGCCCTCAGCTTTGCAAGATTCGCCTGCATTTCGGTGATGGTCGCGCCCTCGCCGAATACGGTCATAAGCATGAGCGCATCTATGACTCCGCCGCTCTGTATCTGCTCATGGAGCGCCGCGTTCTTTACGAGCGCGTTTTGATAAGCGGTGACGATATCGCCCCCCTGCAGGAGAGAATCGTCATACCTGCATATGGCCTGAACGAGCTGCTCATAGCCGGGCTGCCCGCTTATATCCATACCCATTGCGGCCGCCTGTATGAGCTGCCCTGCGCCTTCGGAATTAAGTATCGCATAGTCCGTCTCGACCACGTTTACGAACATGAGCAAGCCCTGTGATATCTCGCTTACGCTCGCATTCGGGTCGTAAGTAAAGCCGTTGGCGGAGGCCACGCCGAGGAATTCCCTGAACACGGCGAAGGCGGAATAGATGTCGTTGAGCTTGGTATCGGCGGGCGCGGAGCGCATCTTGTCGATAAGCTGCTTTACGTCGCGCGCGTTAAGCTGATCGTAGGAAGCGTTGAGCTCGGAAAGGTTCCTGTCTATCTCGGCAAGAGAACTCTTCGCCTGCTCGAGCTTGTCTATGGATTCTGCAAGCTGCTTTTGGGCGTCCTTGAGCTTTTTCCTTGCATCCTCAAGATCCTTTATCTTCTGCTCGAGCTCTCTGCGGGTCTTTTTCAGATCCCTTTCCGTATCGAGCAGCTTCTGCTTCTGCTCGCGGGCGTCCTTCGAAGCCTCCTGGAATTCCTTGTTCTTTTCGTCAAGCTTTTCCTTGGCTTCCTCGAGCTTTTTGAGGCTGTCGTCGAGCGTCTCGTTTGCTTCCTTCTCCGCGTCGTCAATCTCGACGCCGTGATCGTCCAGCTCCTGCTTCGCCTTTTCGCGGTCCTTTTCGTATTCCTTTTTCAAAAGCTCGGTGCTGAAATACGCGTAACCGAAATCGGTGTTGATGCCCCATGAATCGTCGGTGATCTGTACGCTCAGGGTCTCGGGAGCCGTCACGATGGATTCGACATAGTAATCACGGTATTCGTCGTCCACTCTGAAGCTGACCTTATCGCCCGCCTTAATGCCGTTGTCCACGGCAAAATTGTACTCCAGCATAACGGTTTCTGCATCGCCGCAGTCGGATTCATCCCATCTGGTGAATTTCTGCAGAAGACTGTCGTCATATGAGAACACGCGCACCGAAAGATACCGCCCGTTGGGATCGGTCATAAAAGTATCGCCGCATATGCGCGTATTGACGGCGGTCACGCCGGGCAGCGCGGCTATATCCCCGCCCCTTTCGCGGTTCACGACCTCGGTGGTTATGAAGGCGTGCGGATACATATCCTCCTGCACGTAATCGTTCAGCGAACGGTCGAGCGAAAGATAAGCTCCGGACATACCGACCATTATGCCGCATCCCAAAGCGGATACGAGCATGGCGGACAGCAGCAGCTTCCAGTATTTCTTCAGTATCGGAAGGATCATCCTTCTCATGGCATTACCACTCCACGAGCTCCGCGCTTACCGGAGCTTCATTGACCGTCTGTTCTATTATCTTACCGCTGCGCATCCTTATCGTGCGGTCCGCCATACGGCCTATCTCCTGGGTATGGGTAACTATCACGACCGTCTTGCCGTGCACCCTGACCAGCTTTTCAAGCGCGATGAGTATCTGCTTGCCCGTCTCGAAATCGAGCGCGCCGGTCGGCTCGTCGCAGAGGAGCAGCCTGGGATCCTTCGCCAGAGCTCTCGCTATGGAAACGCGCTGCTGCTCGCCGCCGGACATCTGCATGGGGTAATTGTTGAGCTTGGCGCCGAGGCCGACGAGCTCAAGCATATTCTTGACGATATCCTTATCCTTTTGGACCGAGGCCGTGATCGCCACGTTCTCCTTCGCCGTAAGCTCGGCAATAAGGTTGAAGGATTGGAAAACGAAACCGACGTCCTCGCGGCGGTACCTCGTCAGCTCCTTATCCTTCATTTTGGCGAGCTCCCTCCCCCCGACGGTGATGCTGCCCTCGTCCGGCTGATCCATGCCGCCGAGCATATTGAGGAGCGTGCTCTTTCCGGAACCGGAGGAGCCGAGTATGGCAAGCAGCTCGCCCTCGTAAATATCGAGGGATACGTCCGAAAGGGCCTGCACGGTCGCTTCGCCCTTGCCGTATGATTTTTTAAGGTGTTTCGCACTCAAAACGATGTTCTTTTCACTCATTTTATTTCTCCGATCTTATAACCAGCTCGTATTCGC
Organism: uncultured Clostridia bacterium; assembly: GCA_947306125.1. GTDB lineage: Bacteria > Bacillota > Clostridia > Christensenellales > CAG-138 > UBA3857. Next base: position 7,784 of record CAMZFO010000022.1, read on the forward strand.
CGGGCTTATCGAGGCTGAATTTGAACGCCCTGCCGTAATCCATTCCGGCGCAGGTGAGCTGCGTGCGTGACTCGAGATCGAACACGCTGCTCCAGACCGTATCCACCATGTGCGGCAGCTTCGGGTGGTGATAAAGCAGAGTGTTCTGACTTAAAAGCTCCATAGCTTCATCCTCGGTCATGCCGTCCCTGCACTCGCAGAGCTTTTTGCTGATGTTCTCATACCTGTCGAAGCCGCGCCCCTTGGTATTGTCGCCTCCCTCGGAAAGGAAGTAATTGGTCAGCGCAATATGCTCTCCTGGCGACTTCTGGCGTATCACGTTCATCTTATTGTCAACGTATTCTATGACAGCCGCGGCGCCCGATGCATCGGCGAAGAAATAATGATAATTGACGCCGATAAGATCCCGCATATCGTACCTTGAGTAAAACTCGATCGCCTCTTCGACCGTCGCGCACCTGTCGAGCACGCCGCGCAGCGCGATGGGCGGAATGGTCGGGACCTTCCCCGTCGACTGCTTGGTGGGCTTCGCCTTTATCTCGAGTACGGCGCAGGCAAGTCCCTTTTCGTTAATACCGTCCATGGTGACGTACGGCGTGCCCAGAAGCCGCAGAGGGCGTTTTGCCCTATCTAGCCTTATATGCTTAACGCCGTATATCAGGAAGTTGAGAGTGCCCGTGCCCATCGAACGGTAGCCGTCCTTCGGCTGAGTCCAGATAACGAAGCAGTCCGACTCCTTATAATCGAAATTGCGGCCCATCATCGGATGTCCCGAGCTGTTTACCGTATTGAAGGAGGAGCATCCGAAGCGCCCGGCAAACGGGGATACCGCGGGCAGCGGTCTCTTTAGTGTCTTCTGGATAGACAAAGCCAATCCCAGCATTCCGGAAACGCCCTTTTCAAGCATCCCGTCGATGCTGTAAGGATACCTGTAATCCATTATGAACAGATGGTCCGATATCTTTTTCAGCGTTTTAAGCGTCTCGTCTTCTTTTATTCTCAATTCCCTTCGGTCCATCAGCGGTACACCTTTTTAACCTTCTTATAGAATTCGTTGAGCAATTCCTCGCTGCCTATATAGCGTATCGTTTTCACCTGGCTGTCCGAGGTCTTCTTTGCCGCGTTGGCAGCGCGGAGCTCACGGTATGCGTTCCTATTCATTTCGTATACCATGGAAGGAGAGGATTCGCCTATCTTGAGCATCCTGCCGTGCTCCTCGTTGACCTTGGTCAGCTCCTCGTCGAAGATCCGCCCGAGATCCGTATCCTCGGGTATATCGCGCTCGAACTCGATGAAAACCTTGAGCCTCCAGGGCTCGGCGTCCAGATCGGGATAAATGCTGTAGTCGAGTATGTCCACCCCGACCCGGGCCGCAAGCGCGCGCATGGTGCTTACCATATGCTCTGCCGTCAGCTTTATGCCGGTGATGTTTATCATCTGCGCCTTCCTGTAAGCAAAGCGGATAAGAGGAAGCATATTGTGATGCCCGACAACCTTTATAACGTCCTTTATGCGATAGCGGTAGAGCCCGGCAAGATTGGTAACTATGACCTCGTAATTCTTGCCCTCCTCGAGCTCGTGCAGAAGAAGGGGCTTGTCCTTTTCCTCATCAAATTCCTCGTCCACGGGAATGAACTCGAAGAAGCCGGCGTCCGGTATCATCATGTAATCCTGCGCGTCCTGGGATACGGAGCCCGCGAAAACCGCTTCGCTCGAGGCGTAAAGCTTGTGGCAGAAATGGACTTCGGGGCCGCAGTAAATGCGCATCCTTTTTGTGAAGGTCTCGAACTCTCCAAGGCCTATTGCAACAACCGTGCTGAGCTTGGGCCATATGCGGCGGACTATCCCCTCGGGCTTAGTGGGGTCTATGGCCGCCCTAAGCTCCTCCGCCCTCTTTTTATTGGGCTTGAGCTCGGACTCGAGCTTCACCCTCAGCTCGTCGGGAAGCTTCACGGAAGGATCGATGGAGCCCGTCTCTATATCGCGTATAAGCATCTCACGGTTTTCGGAGATGTACTTCATCATATCCGTCATGGTGGACATGAACACGCCGAGCAGATACACCAGATCCTTATCGGCAAGCGAATACCTTGCCTTGATGTATTTCATATCAACGCCTTCGCCATAGCCGAAGACCTCTTTCGGTATGCAGGTGAGAGCGGGCACGACGGCCTCCGCACCGGACATTACGAAGGCGGAGATATAGCCCTGCCTTATGCCGCCGGGCGTGTATTCACAGCCGGATTCGAGCGTTATGAGCCCCTTGCCGCCCTTCAGCCCCGCTTCCTTCATGTTCTGCTTTATTATCCAGTATACGACGGAGGCCGAACGGAATACGGGCTGATACGACCTCTTTACAACGGGTATCCTCTTGGTGACTCCCGTCGTGCCGGAGGTGATGGCGAAGAACGTGACGTTATCGCTTGTCATAAGGTTTTGCTCGCCCTTATCGGCCATACGATTGATGTACTCCTGGTAATCCTCGTAAGTCGTGTACGGGATCCTGGTCTGGTACTCCTCGACAGAATGGATATCCGCAAATCCGAACTTTTTGCCTATCTCGGTATCCTTGTTGCGCTTCAGTATACCCATGAGGAGCTCTTCGCTCCACCTGTCCGTCTTTGTCGATATCCTGTTATAACGCCTTAAGCAAAGAGCTCCGTATTGGCTCATCGCATTAAGAACAATGTAATTTTTTATCCCGGCTTTCATGGTGATCTCCTGAAAAATAATTTCCTTTTTATTATACCGCATTCGACTAAAGCCGTCAATATCACTCGTGTATCGTGAAGAGGTCTGAGCACATAAAAGAGAAGCGATTTGCGATCGCTTCTTTCTTTCATGCTGTTATCCGCCTTTTGCAGGCGCGGGCTGAACTCCGTTCACGTCCTCCGCTGCGCCGCGCAAAGCTTTGCTTTCAAGCAGCCTGCGCCGTTTTCCCCTTCAGTTTGGAATAAAGCCTCTCAAGCGGCGCAAACATCCTTCCCCAATGGAACTTTTTGCAGATGAAGAAGGCTATTGCCGCGATCGCCGCGCCGGTAATGATATCCAGTACATAGTGCTGCTTTACGAACACCGTGGAAGCATAGATGAGCAGAGTGGTAATGAGCGAGTAGATCCTGAACCACTTGGGGATCTCCTTTCTTCCCGCAACGCCCAGATAGCACAGCGTGCTGTTCAAGCAGTGGAAGCTCGGCAAGAGATTATACGCGACCTTTACGCCGTCCATAGAATACCAGAACTGACGCAGCTTTTCAAATATCGACGGATTCTCCGAGACCTCGTACAGCCCCTCGGCGACCCTGTCCATATAGGTCGGGAAGAATGCGAGGAACAGCATGCCCGCAACGCAGGCGACTAAATTCGCAGCCATGTAGTCTGCAAAATGCTGCTTTTCGCACAGAGACGCCACCATCGGCGCCATGGCCCAGTAAAGATAGGACCAGATATATGGGATTATGAACACCGAAACGATCGGGATCATATCGTCAAAGGGTATTTTAGGCAAAAAGGGCGTAAAGCCGAACCATGAGGCAAGCTGATGCCCCATGAGGTAAAAGCCGTGCTGAAGCAAAGCATAAGCAATGCCTATGATAATTGCGTACAGCTTGATCTCTTTGAAACTGCGAGGATTTGTGTTCGTCATTGTTTCGGATTCCTTTCTTTACGGCATCATTCTATAATTGCCATCAGCGTTTATGTCAGCGCTCTGCCATCATATCACGCTCGTTCGATCAATTATAGCACTTTTCGGCATTCGTTTCAAACTAAAAAAGCCGCCTACTCCCCGGCGGGCGTTTTCATCGGCAAAAAAGCTTCCGCCGCGTCAGGTAAAAAGCCGTATTGCCGATACATATAAAATCACCCCACTTTGACAAGTGGGGTGCGGTCCAGATCCTTTATCGAAAGCGGAGTCCCGGATAACAGAAGAGAAAACCTCCCGTTAAAGCCGTTACTTCCCCGCCACCTGCGCGTCGCTCACGCACAGCGTCTGCGCGTAGTCGTACGCATTTGTGAAAGCATACGTGGTATCGCCGACCGTCAGCTTGTGCTCGCCCTGCGAATGGAGCGCAAGCTCCGCTTGCTTTACGTTTCCGGACACCTCGATCTTACCATAGCCCAATGCGAGCAGAGTCCCTCCGCTAACCTCGATAGTGCTTTCCGCATCTATCGCTCCGGCCATCATATTATTGGGGCCGCGGGTTATGACGAGCCCGCCCGACTGCATATAGCTGCCGTTGGAATCGATGCCGTCAAAGTCACCGTTGGGCGAAGCGGTCACGTCGAGCACGCCGCCCTTGATCTCCACAATGGGAGTCCGGGCGCCTTTGCAGGCGTTCAATCCGTCGTCCATGGAACGAACTATCGTGATACCGTCCGAGATCTCTATAGCGTTAGCCTCGATCCCCTCCCATGCGCTGTCGATGTTTATGCTGCCGCCCGATATCGTGAGCGTGCCGTTCGCATGAATGCCGTCGGCGCCGGAGACCGTTTTCTGCCCGTCCCAGCCGCCTTTGCCGTTCTGACCCGTCATTCCTCCACCGGTCGTTCCTTCGGGGGAATAGACGGTTGTAATGACTGTGCCGCCGGAGATGCTGACGTCGCCGACGCCAGTACCGCCGCCTTCAAAGGCGGTATCGCTGTTGGCGTGGAGCCCGTCGTCATAACTCGATATGACTATCCTGCCCGCGGAGATATCTATGGCGTTTTCCGTCTTTACGCCCTTATAGGATTCGGTCGCAGCCGTGTCGGCGGTATACTTGCTGTACGCGCCGGTAAACACCATGGCTTCGGGCATGAGCCCCTCGCCCGACTTCATTATAAAATCATGCGCGGCCTGTATGCCGTCGCCCGCGGCCCATATCTCAAGAGTGCCGCCGAGCAGCGTAATGTCGCCTCTCAGCGCGCCGGACTTGGCCTTATCGGTGTTCTTGGTCTTTATTCCGTCGCCCTCCGACGATATGGCGACTATAACGCCGCTTTGTATCGTTACCGAATCGCCGCCCCTTATAGCGTTATTGACGGCCGTGACCTTTAATGCGAGCTTCTGTATGGTGATATCCTTTGAGGTGTGTATGCCGTTATTGAAGCCCGCCTCCACCACGAGCACGCCCGCGCCCTTCAGCTTGATATCCGTTTTTGCGGATATCGCGCCGGAGCCCAGCTCGGTATCGTCATCGATCTTTTTTTCGCGCGTATCGCGAATGATGTTCTCGGTGTGGTTCTTGGCGGATATCTCCACCTTATCCGCGGAGAATATCCTTATGGGAGAATCCTCGGAGCAGGTGATCGTAACGCCGTTGAGCTCCAGCTCCACAACGTCGTCCTTGGGCGCGGCAACGATTATCTGACCGTTGAGAGCGCCGCTCAAGGAATAGACGCCGGCCTTGGTAACGGTATACCTGGAGCCGTCCTGCGTGAAAGCGCCGTCGGCCGTGGTCATGCTGAATTCTTCGGTCGTCTCCGCCGCCGTGATGGATTCATCCGCCGTAACGGGAGCCTCCACCATATTCGAAGCGGACGAGATGGTTATCACGTTGTTTTCCTGCTCTTTTTGGGTGCATCCGAAGAGCCCCGAAACAAGCGCAGCGCAGAGTAAGAATACGGTAATGACATTAAAAACCCTTGTTTTCAATTTACATTCTCCATTTCTTTTTCGTTTCGATGCACATATTCTATCATACGCTTCGGAATCAAATCGCAATGCGGCGGTACAAATATGTGTCAGCGAAATGTCATTGGATGCACACCGATTATACGGATGCAGACCGGTTATCATACGATCCTTTTGCAGGCTCTTATTTGGGCTTTGCTTTATTTGCGTCCGTCTCCCGAGCGGGCTGAGCTCTTTCTTTTGCGTGACGCAGCGACGCCGGCTGCCGCACCTGCTCCCGCTAAAACCGCCGCGCCTATTATCAGCGCTGTCACGCCGCCTTTGGAGCGGGGCTTTTGAGTATCATCCGCGGCGGGCGCTTCGGTCTCCGCGGGCGTGATCGTATCGGCGGGAGAGTCGGTATCTTCGGGAGCGCCGGTATCTGCAGGCCCGTTCGTTGCTTCTGCAGCGGGAGTCTCGGTATCCGCAGGAGCATCGGTATCTGCCGGTCCCTCCGTGCCTTCCGCGCCGGGGGTATTCGTGATCGCAGGCGAATCGGTCCCCGACGGAGCTTCAGGCGTGCCCGCAGCTTCCGTCGCACCCGCGGTGCTGTGAGTTTCCGTCGTTTCCGGAGCGCCGGCGGTCGCGGCTGGAGTGACCGGAACCGCGCTATTCGCGGCGGTAGGCCCGGGGGTACTGCCGCCCGCTGTCGGAGCCGGAGTATTCGTCGGCGCAGAAGTCAAAGCCGGCGTATTCGTCGGCGCCGCAGTCGGAGCAGTCGTCGGAGCCGCAGTCGGAACCGCGGTAGGCGTCGCTGTCGGAGCCGCAGTGGGAACGGGCGTCCCGGGAACCCCGGGATTATTGCCGGCGTTATACCCCGCCGTAGCCGTTGAGATCTCGGCGCCGTTGATCAAAAGCTTTACCTTCATTCCATCGGTCAGATCCGGCGAACTGAAGATGATATAGCCCGCTTTACGCGGAGCGGTAGTCGTAAACAGCGTCTTGCCCGATGCGTTGGTCAGCTTGACAGTGCTGCCCTTGGGAATGTTCATCTCGCTGCTGCCGTTTATCGCCCGTCCGAAGGTGACGTAGACCTGCTGTGCCGAAGCTGGGTTTTCTACCATGCCCGCCATTCCCATACCGAACAGCGTCCCGCTCTTGATCGTTAAGCCGCGAACGCTTTCGATGGGAGAATCCTCTTCGTTATCCGAGGAGAAAAAGGTCACGTTGCCCCCCGCGAAAGACACTGTTCCGTTCGAATCGAAGCCGTCGCCGTCCGAGGAATTGACGGTGATGGTACCGCCCTTTATATTGCACGCAAAGGGGTAATCCCCGATCTCGCTGCTCGCGCATCTTATGCCGTCGCTCGAGGACTTGACGGAGATAGTGCCGCCCGCGATGTTCATGAGGGCGCTGCTCAGGCCCACGGAGGATGAAGTGATCGTCAAGGTCGGGCCGTTCCCGGATTGTCCGATGTTCAGCGTCCTGTCGCATCTGACGGCGTTGCCCGCGGCGGAGACCTTTATCTTGCCGGATTGTATGCTCAAAAGCTGCTCGCTCTTGATGGCGTCGTTTACGTTTGCCGTAACGTTAAGTGTGAGCTGCTTTATCGTAAGGCTTGCGCTCGAGGCGGGAGTTTCCCCGTCTGCGGCAAGGTCCATACCGCCCTTTATGCCGTTCTTGCCGTTTGCAGTCACGTTGAGCGTGCCGGTTCCGGAGAGCGTCAGGCGGCATCCGTCCTTGGCCTTTATAACGGCGTTCTCCGCATTCGTGTTTTCGGGATGTATATCGTCGTTATTCAGCGAAGTATCGGTAAGCTTGTTGACCGTGCCCGAAGCGGCTGAGATAGTGACCTCGCTGCCCTTATTGCACAGTATCGGCGCGGAGTCCGCGTTCTTGAGATCGAAATTGTTCAGCACAAGGGTAACGCCCGTGGTCCCCTTCTTTACTGTAACTCTGCCGTTCGAACAGCTTCCTTTCAAGGTATAGGTGCCGCTCGCTTTGATCTTCAGCGTCGTGCCGTCGATCGAGAAGCTTTCGCCGTCGTCATTGGAGGCGGTTATGCCGCTGTTTGTAAATGTGAAGGTCGTCGTACTCAAAGCGCCTGCGTTTTCATGAACGTCGCCTTCCGCCGCTGCGGCAGCGCTCATCGGCATCATCGCAAGCACAAAAGCAAGCATCGCGGCAGCTATTCTCTTGATGTTCAACATTCTGCATTCCTTTCCTTTCGCAAAAGAAGAGCGGCGTCACAGCGCACGGTCTCCGTCTCTTCCGAATGAATCATATTTGCTTTTTGGGATGATCGTCCGTATCGTGTTTTCGGCACGGCGCCTGCCCTGATCCATGGCATATAGGCGCTCTTTTTGCCTGATAATACAGATGAAGATTAGCATAAAAACAAGTGCTATGTCAAGGAAATCGAGCAATGTTGCAAATACGCCACAACTGCGTCACGGTTACGTCGCAGTTTTGCCTCTGCGGTCTGAATCGAAGGCTGTGGAGGAACCGCGGAGACGGACTCACGCGCATCCGCGACCCGATATCAGCCGTTTTGAGCCACATAGAAAAACGGAGCTTTCGTCTGTAAGACATAAGCTCCGTTAACAATGCGTACGTACGCGCAAGAGTGCCTCATATGAGGCCGTCAAACGGGGATCTGCCTATTCCCTTTTCTTTTCTATCGTATAAGACTGCATCCCCTTCTTGCAGCCGTTCTTCTCATAGAAACCTTCTAAGCCCGGCTGTGAACCGAAGTACAGCATGGTCGGCGTGTTGGCTTTTGCCAGTTGAATAAGGCGGCTTCCCACGCCTTTATTCCGATATTCCGGCAGCACGAGCAATTCTGTGATGGTCCCGAAATAATAACCGTCCGAAAGGATCCGCAGGCACCCCACCAGCTTTTCGCCATCATAAGCCGTTATGTTTATCGTTTTGGACAAGGCGTTTTGTGTTCGTTCCGCATCGTATTTGCCGGGCCAGATCCGATCAACGAACGAAAGAAAATCATATGCATTCAGCTGCTTATCATCTACCCTATAGTCCATATCCCGCCTCTGTTAAATGCGTTTTTGGTAAGGTTTGCTTACTTAAGATAGGCCTCCAGATACAGGCGATAGCCCTCATTACAGTCAAATTCCTCTCCGCTGCCCTGGATCATATAGCCTATGGTCTGTGCGGGGATGACTATGTTGTTGGTCTTGAGTTCCTTTTTGTGAGAACGCGCCATGTTCTCCACGACCTGCTTAAGGTCTGCCCCGCCGTAAGCCTCCTTATAGAGCGCTGCATCCTTTTTGCGGCGGCTTTGGCAACACTTGTTGTGCCCAAGGCGCAGAAGCATAACTATCGCGAAGGTCAGCGGCAGTATTACCGCAGCGGAGACCCAGATGGGTACCCTTGTTGCAAACCCGTAGAAATCGTTCCAGCCGCCGTTGTCCTCTCCTATCACGACTACCATAACAACGTATACCGCCGCGTACGCCGCCACGGGTATAAGCGCCAGCAGCGCCTCCCACATGCGGATAATATGGCTGTTGATGAAACAGCAGAACGTTACTATACAGAGCACCGGACAGACGCCATGGAGGAAGAAGCGGGAGCCTGTGAATATGAGCACGAACCCTTTGACCGGCGCGAGTATACACAGCGAAACGAGGAAGGTGAGCGACACTGCCGTAACTGCGATGTGCATGAGCACCACTACCCAATCGGGAAGATGATAATAGCCCGTGCGCAGACCGTCCACCGTGTAAGGTATGCACATTAGCATGGACAGCGCGGCAAGAATGTTGGAGTCCACCGTGAACATGCAGAAAGTCCTTATACCCATGTGGTCGAAATTCTCATCATAAAGCGTGACAAGATTCATAGTCACGCCTATGCATACGCACGCCGCGGCGACGCCCGCGCCTATCAGCGCGAACAGGCACTGCATTCGGTTGCTCCGGATCGCAGGGTCTTTCATTGTTCCTTCTCCTTTTCGTACATCATGCCGCCGTGCAGCCGGCCGCTGCCCGAAATACCCATGCCATTGAGACGCTCGCAGAGCTTGACTTTCCGCTGCTCGCCGGGCAGGTCCGGCCTTCCTTTCACCGGCATATACAGATGGGTATAGTTTAGCATAAACAGAGCGGCAGGTCAACGAAAACGCTCGATCTCGAATTCCGCAAATGCTGTTTTGGACGATAAAACAGTTCAAATCATAATCAACCTCACGAAACAACAAGAAACCTCTTTTGCCTGTAGCAGACAAAAGAGGTTTCTTTGATGTGAAGAATGAAGCAAAAGTACACCTTTTCGAGGTAGAATGTGCAAAAAGTACACCAAGCGGCGGCTCGGCAAATTGAATTTACGGCGCTGTATGTCTTTCTCTCTTATCCGCTATAAGCCATAATACAACGCCTGCCGCCAGCCAGACGACGCGGTAAACGTTCGTCGATACGCTTCCGGGGAAGCCGTCGAATAATGCGTTCCAATCATAAACCGCGCCTATCGCATCAATGAAAGCATGATACATCGCACAGGCGATCACACTTTTTGTCGATTTATATATCGCGGCCATGGCAAACGCCCAGATAAAGATCGTGATCCCAAAGCCGATGATGCTGTCCCCGTAATGATTTGACGTCGGATCGATAAACACGGAAAAATGCCAGACGAACCAAATCGCGGCGGTTAGAAGAACCGAGAACGGATACGACATTCTTTTATCCAATTCCGGCTGCAGCAACCCCCGCCAACCGGTTTCTTCGGCGATACCGACGAACGGTATCATGATCAGGAAGCCGAGAGGGAACATATACCAGGGCGATCCGTTGGGCGTTCCGAACAAGAGCGCGTAGACAAGAGCCAACAGGCAAAACCCGCCTGTGATAAGGATGGTCTTCAGCTTGTTCTCCGTTCGGAATATGTTACGGAACATCTGCCTGATACCGATCCTTTCTATGAACAGAGAAATGATCAGGACCGCTATAAAAGGCGTCGGAGTTGAGAACAGGAGTCCTATTGCCGCATACAGGAAATAGCCTGCCGTCATTTTCCCCGTTTCGCTGTGCTCGATCGAGTATGGCAGCAGTAATACATCGAGGATGACATAGCAAAAAGCAGTCAGCAGGATCACCAGTAACAGATACCACCATAATCTGTTTGAATGAAATCTATTCGGTTTTGATGTTGTTGTATCCTTCATAATAAGTTATCCAAATTCCGTTTTTGTCGTGTTAAGTTTTAGGTTTAATACGGCGTCTCAGCCGAAATAATGGCTCGTCATCTCGTCAAAATCGATCGTTTCATAACCGAGCAGAGTTTCCGATCCGAAGTCGTAGTCCAAAGTCAACGTTCCGCGGACCTGCTCCTGCGTTTCCGGATCAGTCCATTCAGCAAACGCGCCCAAAACAATGCGGCCGCCGCGAATAAACGGGGTGGGCGGCAGATACCTCAGATCCGGCGGGAAGGGGAACCCGCCAAACAGCTTTTCTGTAAAAGCGTCGTACTGCGCCCATGTCCTGAATTCGACGCCGCGCAGGAACTCGGCGTGTTCGCTGCGCCTGTATTCCTCGCCGCAAACGCCGTTCATGGCTTTCAGTATGTACAGGAAGCCTTCGTCGGTCTGCCAGCCGCCGTCGAGCTTGCTTTCATATAAGTCGATGAGCATGTCCTCCGGCGCGATGTAGACAGAGGGCTCGCCGTGACCGGCCGAATTCGTCAGAAAGTTCAGCGTTTGGTTGGCGTTGTAGAACTTTTCTTTGGAATAGCCCGCTGAAATGAAAAGCTCCGCCAGCACCACGCCGGAATCCCGACTGAAGAAGAGCTCCTTTATCTTTTCCTCGCCGAAGATGTATTCGACTCCCGCGAGGAACTGGGCTGGGATGAAATACGCCCGCTCGGCTCCGGCAAAATACTTGGCGGTAAAATACTCCGCTCCACCCTCGATGACCACGTCCGGATCATAGCAGGCCACGGCTCTTTCCTGTTCTTCCTCGGGCAGTTCATCCAGCTCAAAAACATTGAGCCTCCTGCCGTCCAGCAAATAGGTCGCGGGATATTCGTTGCTGACGTTGAAGTCCACAAAGTGCATGAGCTCATGGAATACTACGTCCGGAACGTGATAGGAATCGTACGATTCGATCTCGGTGTTGATCTCCACAATGTTCACGCCGCCGGTGTACATGCCCGCTATGCCGGGATCCAACACGCAATCGCTGAAGCTGAGATCCGCGAGCCTGTCGAAAAAGTAATCGGGATCCATATAGGGCGACGCGTCCGCGACGACGGGGAATATCAGATACATGAATTCCTTGTATTTGCCAATGGCGGAGTTGCCTTCGACGGTCTCAGCAAACCTCATGAACAGTTCGTACTCGCCGTGCAGATCCTCTTCTGTCAGCCCGTGCTCCTCAGCCAGTGCGATAGCCGCTGCCGGAGTCGGATCCTCCGTCGGAGCGGGCGTACCGGTCGGCACAGACGTCGGGGCTTCCGTCGGCTCCGACGCAGGCGCCGTGGGTTGGACGGTTGCTTCCGCGGTATGAGCTGCCTCTGCGCCGCTTTCCGCAGGCTTACGTGAGCAGGCCGAAAGCATCGGAAGAAGCATTAGTGCGATCAGTATTTCAGCGATGATCCTTTTCATTTGATAGTCTCTCTTTCTTGAATGAAAACGGGCCGCAGTCGGGATGGAATTGCCATGTGTGGCCTTAAGCTCGATAAACGGGAATTTGTCGCTTATTTCCATTCTTGGCTAAGGATTCGCATCATTATAAAATCGCTGTACTCATCGTTATAATAATATGCCTCTTCCAAAATACCTTCCTGCTTGAAACCGATTTTCTTGTAGAATTCCAGTGCATCTGTATTCAACCCTACCACGCCGATCGAGACACGATGCATCTCATACTCATGAAATGCCATGTCCAGCATGATGCGGATTGCTTCCGAACCATATCCTTTATGCTGCATTTCAGGGTCTGGAATAATAATCGTCAGATCGGTTTGGTGCCAAGCGGGAAACATACGGAGCAAACCGGTCTCGCCAATTATATTACCGTCAAGATCAGTAATCGTAAACCAAACCGAGTCTTCCGATTTGTGGCTGACGTTAATAGTTCTTTTCTCCTCTTCTTCATCGGTTGTCTTCTCAAATCCGCATTTAAACATAACCTGCGGCTGATTAAACCAATAGGCGAAAAACGGAGCGTCTTCTTCTCTTTGCCTGCGCAGTATAATCTTTTTTCCTCTTATTTCTTCATGCTTCATATGGCCTTGCAGTCCTCTCTTTTATCCCGATAAACTTCGATTT
>CAMZFO010000023.1 GCA_947306125.1 uncultured Clostridia bacterium
ATGCTCCTTAAGAAGCACCCGCCTTGAGACGCTTCGCGGTTTTCAGCCGTCAAAACGAAAACAGATCCGAGGATCGTTCCATCCCCGGATCTGTTGTTATTTAGCGGGTTTCATCGGCTGAAAACCTGCATCTCCTTAAGTGAATGCACCCTTGGGCTCACCGGCTTTGAAACCGGGCTTATGTTCTGGAGGTCTTTTCCTGCAGAGTCACCTGTATGTCGAACGTGCTGTTGCCCCTCTGCACGGTGACGGTGATGGTGTCGCCGATCTGGAATTTGTTGATGGCGACGCGGAGCGCGGTGGAGCTGTTGATAGCCACGCCGTTTATCTTGGTTATGACGTCGTTGACCTGAATGCCTGCAAGATCCGCCGGGCTGCCCTCGATGATCGACACGACCTGGGGATAGGTGTAGCTGGAGAAGAAGCCGTAGCCATAGGACACGTTCTTGGTGGAGACGCCGAGATAGGGACGCCCTGTCACGAAGCCGTGATCCATAAGATCGGTTATGACGGTCTTGGCAAGGTCGATGGGCACCGCGAAGCCGAGGCCTTCGATGGAAGCGCCGCTGGTCGTGGAGCCGCTGGATTTGGCGTTTACTATGCCAATGAGGCTGCCGTCCCAGAGGAAGAGCGCGCCGCCGGAGTTGCCGCTGTTGATAGCGGCGCTGGTCTGCAGCAGAGTCATGCTCTGACCGTCGATCTCAATATCGCGGCCGATACCGCTTATGATGCCCTCGGTGACGGTGTTGGAAAGCTCGCCAAGCGCGTTCCCGATGGCGTAAACGTCGTCGCCCACCTTGAGCGCCTCGGAGGAGCCTATGGTCGCGTGGGGGAAGCCGGAGCCCTCGATCTTTATTACGGCGATATCCGTAACGGGATCGTTGCCGATGAGCTCGGCCTTATACTGGGTGCCGTCGTTCAGGTATACGTAGATGCCGGAGGCGCCCTCGACTACGTGATTGCAGGTCGCGATATAGCCGGAGTCGGTGATGAGCACGCCGGAGCCGGAGCCTGCGACCTGCTCGCCGTACTGCGCGATCGAAATGTCGATGCTGACGACCGCGTTCATGCACTTGGCTATTATCTCGGTCTTGGCCGTATCGGGGGAAGCCTGAGTCCCGCCGATATCCAGCCCGGCGGAGGGTCCCTCGGAGGGAGCGGCGGTGGGCTGCGCGGTGGGCGCTTCGGTGAAGGTCACGCTGCCGGGCTCCTCGGTCGAGGGGACCTCGGTGGTGACGGCGCCGGGTTCATTCCTGCCGGTCTTTGCGACGCTGTCCTTGATGAGCATTGCAAGCCCTGCTATCAGAGCAAGCAGAAAAACCGTTATGAGTATGCACGCGATTATCGCGCCGGCCGGCATTTTGATTCTTTCGTTTTCCATACGTCGGATTCCTTTCTATAGTTCAGCCGCCCCGCGGGGCCGCTTTGTTTTTACTGTATAATTATAATCCAAAAAAACGGTTTGGCAATGCCTTTGCCCGAAAAAGTTTCAGAACGGCCGAAAAGCCCGGCGACGACCGCAACAAGGTGTCACTTTGTGGATAAATGATGTCATGTTAACGCAAAGCCTTGAAAACTTCGCCGTTAGTAGTTATAATGTGACAAAAGGAGGAAGGACTATGAGTTCTAATCAGCTTATACTGATCTGCGACGATCAGCATATCATACATGAAACGCTCGGCGCCTATCTGATGAACGAGGGCTTTGAGTGCGCTTCCGCTTACGATGGGGAGCAGGCTCTCAGTATGTTCCGTTCCCGTAAGCCCGATCTTATGATACTCGATATAATGATGCCGAAAAAGAACGGTATGGACGTCTGCCGCGAGATACGCCAGACGAGCCTCGTTCCCATAATAATGCTGACCGCCAAATCCGAGGAGATCGACCGCGTGTTGGGCCTTGAGCTGGGCGCCGACGATTATATCGTCAAGCCGTTCTCCGCGCGCGAGGTGGTGGCAAGGGTGAAGGCGGTGCTTCGCCGCTTCAGCCAGCAGAGCGAGGAGCCCTCGCAGGTGATAAGGTACGGCGGGCTCGAGATAAACATCAATAATTACGACGTCCGTCTCGAAGGGGAAAGGCTTCCCCTGACTCCCAAGGAGGTCGAGATATTCCAGCTTCTGGCTTCCCATCCGGGCAAGGTCTATTCGCGTGAAAAGATACTCTCGCTCGTTTGGGGCTATGATTATTTCGGCGATACGAGGGCGGTCGACACGCAGATCAAAAGGATCAGGCAGAAGCTGCCCCAGGAGGACGTGGGTTGGGCGATAAAGACTGTCTACGGAGTCGGCTACCGCTTTGAGGTCTACAACGGTGAAGAAGATCCGCGTTAAGGAACCGAATACAAAAGAACGTAAGGCAAGCTTGCTCACTTCCATGCTGCTGATTTTCCTTTCGGCGCTTGTGGTGAGCATTTCGCTTACAATGATACTGTTTTCCCTGATGGGAAAATCGGTTTATTCAAAGGTGCTCGCAAACGCCATGCGTCCGCAGGCGAGGATGCTTTCGGAGACCACGCTGGGGCTTTTCAAGGGCGAGATCACCGCTGAAAGCTTCCGCACTATGCTGCAGTCGAGCGAGACCGAGGTCATACTGATGAACCGCAGGGGCGAGCCATTTGAGCTTTCCGATCCGAATAGGCCCGAGCCCAGGGAGGGAGAGGGTGCGGAAATGATGCCCCCTCCGGAGGATCCCTCCGGCAAGCCCGGGGACGAAAAGCCAATGGATTCAAGGCCGATAGCGTATCTTGAATACTGCAGGGAACACTTCAACGACGTATCGACCGCGGAGCCGTATAACGAATACGTGGATTATCCGGCAAGGATAGGCGTCGTCGTCGCGCTGCCCATAAAGGACAGCGAAAACGTCGCAAGGGGAGCGCTGTTCCTCATAAAGCCCTTAAACGATATTGCCGAAACCTCCAAGAGCATAAGGATAGTGCTCGTGATCTCCTCGGTCATCGTTGCGCTCCTGACGGTCATCCCCATATACCTCATATCGCGCAAGCTCACGGCGCCCCTCAAAAAGCTTTCCGCAGCCGCCGATGATCTTTCGGCGGGGGATTATTCCGTTCGTGTAGTTCCCGAAGGCTCTGTGGAGATATCGGAGCTCGGGAGCAATTTCAACGTGCTCGCGGACAGCCTGCAGAAGAATATCGGCGAGCTCACGGTCGAGAGGAACAGGCTGCGCGCCATACTCGACGGCCTCGGCGAGGGCATAATCGGCTTCGATAATCAGGGCCGCGTGACGCAGTACAATAATTCCGCCGTATGGCTCCTGGGCGCCGATCCCGAGGACGATATAACCAGGCTCCCCGAGCTTGAAAGGGTCGCGCGCGCCTCGAAGGAGGTCATAGAAGGCGACGCCGGCAAGGTGGAGGTGTTCAGCCTCGGCGAAAGGACGGTCAGAATGAGCATCGCCCCCATCGACGAGGGCAACGGTCAGGTGGTTGGCGCGGTCGCCCTGCTGCTCGACGTCACCGAAAACGAGAGGCTCGAGCAGACTCGCCGCGATTACGTGGCAAACGTAAGCCATGAGCTGAGGACTCCGCTTGCTTCGATAAGGGGCATAGCCGATATGCTCTGCGACGGGCTCGTAAAAAAAGAGGAGGACAAGCTCCGCTATTACGGCTATATCCAGAAGGAGAGCATAAGGCTTTCGACCCTTATCGACGATCTGCTGGAGCTCTCGCGTCTCCAGAGCGGCGGCGTCGCGCTGAAGCTCAGGAAGATGGAGCTTTACGAGCTGATCGCCGACGTTGCGGACAGAGCGGAGGATCACGCCGTTAAGCGCGGGATGCACGTGGAGCTGACCGTCCCGGAGGGCAAATATTATGCCGTCAGCAATAACGACAGGATAGAGCAGGTGCTTATAACCCTCATGGACAATGCCATAAAGCACGGCGAGGAGGGCACTGCTGTCAGGATCGGCCTTGACGAGAAGGATGAGAAGTGGCAGATCTGGGTAGAAAACCCCGCGGAGATAAGCGAAAAGGATCTCGATCACATATTTGAGCGCTTCTATAAGGCCGACATCGCTCATACCGGCGAAGGCACGGGATTGGGACTTGCAATAGCCGAGGAGGTGCTCCGCCTCATGGGCGAGACCATCGGCGTGAAATATGAAAACGGCAGTATTCGGTTCACGTTTACCGCCGCTAAATACGTGAATTGATATGAACTGTTTTGATTGCCCGCTGATGTGCGGCGCGGATAGGGAAAACGGAGAAACGGGAGCCTGCGGAGTCGGCAGGCTTTCCTGCGCTGCAAGGGCGGCAAGGCATTATTATGAGGAGCCGCCCGTTTCCGGCACGCGCGGCAGCGGAGCGATATTCTTCACGGGCTGCAATATGCGCTGTGTGTTCTGCCAGAACCTCGATATCTCGACCGCGGGAGCGGAGGGCGAGGGGGAGGCAAAGCCGCTGGACGAGGGGGAGCTTGCGGATATAATGCTCCGCCTGCAGGAGCTCGGCTCGCATAATATCAATCTCGTAACTCCCACGCCCCATGTAAAGCTCATAGAGCGCGCTGTGCCGCTTGCGAGAGCGCATGGGCTGTCCATACCCATCGTCTACAACACCAACGGCTACGAGCGCGTGGAGACGCTGAAAAGGCTCGAGGGCATTGTCGACGTGTATCTGCCCGACCTCAAATACGTTTCCGGCAGGCTCGCTCTCCGTTACAGCGGGCGTGAGGACTATTTCGATTTTGCCGCTCCCGCCGTTATGGAGATGCATCGTCAGGTCGGCGGTCTCGTCACGGACGAAGACGGTATAGCGATGAAGGGCCTCATAATTCGCCATCTCGTGCTTCCTTGCGCGGTGGACGAAACGAGGCGCGTGCTCGATTTCATACGGGATAATTTCCCGATAGATACTTTCATATCGCTCATGAGCCAGTATACGCCCATACCCGGAATGAAGAGGCCGCTCGACAGGAGGCTGACGAGGGCGGAATACGACAGGGCGGTCGATCACGCGATAGCGCTCGGATTCACTAACCTGTTCATACAGAAGCTTTCGTCCGCCGACGGCTCGTTCACCCCGGAATTCGACGGGTTCTTCGAATAGAATAATAAGAATAACGGGACGCCGCGTCGTATCACGCGGCGTCCCGTTTATCTGCAGCCGTGATCCTTGCGACGATCACGGTCATATCATCCCCGTGTCCGCGGTCGAGAGCGGCGTCCAGGAGCGACGAAGCCGCCATTTCCGCGTCTCCGAATTCGAGCACGTTGTCCGCAACCGCGGGTATGAGCATATCGCCGAGCGCGTCCGAAACGCCGTCGGTCATCATGACCACCGTGTCTCCCGCCGAGAGCTTGACCCTCTTGACCCGGCCCTTCACCTCGTCGATTATCCCCACGGGCACGCCTTCGCCGCAGAGGGTGTAGATGTTCCCGCCGCGCAGTACGAAGCTTGCCGGAGCGCCGTGCTTCAAAAGATGCGCTTCTCCGTCGTCAAGGTCGATAAGCATCACGTCCATAGTTGCGTAGACCTCGTCGTCTCCTTCCGACGAGAGCATTTCATTGACGTATTCCGCCGCCTCTCCCACGCCGAAGCCCACCGTTAAAAGATCCGAAAGCAGAGCGATCGCCTTTCTGCTCTCCTTTGCCGCACGGCTCCCGCTGCCCATACCGTCGCTGATTGCGGCAAGCAGGTTTCCGCCTATCATTTTGACCGAACAGCTGTCGCCGGAGCCCGCGGCTCCCACCGCCGCCGAGGCGGAGCCGTAATCCGCCGAAAACGTCCTGATCCTGCGCGAAGAGCTCCGTAAAGAGCCTTGGAGCGTTTTTGCAACGCATCGGAGTATCCGCCCCTCGCGCTCCCCGCATACTTCGGCAAGCTCGTTTATAACGTCGCAGAGCGAAGCGATCCTGTACTGGAGCCTGCCGTATTTCTTTTCTCCCATGGGGCTCCCCAAAAGCTCCTCCTTAACTCCATCGGGCATATAGAGTCTCGACGGTACGAGAGCGAATATGAGGCATATTAAGCCCAGCTCGAAGGGCCCGAAAACGTAAGTGCCCCGTATCAGATAGGTGAAGGCGAGCCCGAGCAGGGCAAATCCCGAGAGCGAAGCCCATTTGCCGAGCGCGCGCACGGAGGAAGCGAGCAGGGAGAGGGCGGCAAGCATGGCGATAAAATGCATATCTCCGCCGGCGGCGAGCACCCGTCCCGCGCCTACAGTCACGGCGAACGCCACGGACGATATGCCCAAACGGTATGCGGCGAAGAGCGCGCAGGCTCCGGCGAATATCATGGCGGGACTTATACCCCAGAGGTTGAAGCTCCGCATGGAGAGCGTGATAAGCCCCGCTGTCGCCGAAAGGGTCAAAAGCTCCGCGTCGGAAAAGCTCTTGTCTCCCGGGAGCGATTCGAACGCCTTGAAGCCTCCCGCGATGACCACGGCGGCGAAAACGGAGACCGTGAGCGCGCCGACGTAATACAGTATGCGAAGGCGGGCTATAAGCGATATGAGCAGAAGCGAAACGAGCTGTATTCCGAATGAGAGCAGCAGGCGATAGAGCCTGAGTATGCTTCCTTCCCTGTTGAGCAGGAATATGGCGGCGCCGAGTATGAGCGTCGAGACGGCATAGGCGTAATTGCCGGTCATTACGTAGCCCAGCACGGCTCCCGTACAGGCAAAATACGGATCCGCGCCGGAGGTCCAAGCGGCCATGACGCAAGCCGCTCCGAAGGGAGAGACCTCGTCGAAAGGAGCGTATGAAGCAAGCAGCGCCGAAACGAGCATCAGCGCGATATTGGGGATGAGCACTCCGCTCTGTATGCTTCGAAGCCTTATGCGCGCACTCACGGCCTGCCGCGCTTCGCCCAAGTTTTCCCTGATAAGCCTTTCCATATTCGCCTCCGGATACTCTCTTTAGCATGATGATAGGACAAGCTTGCCGGTCCGCCGGTCGCCGCAGGGCGGAAAAAAACGGGGGAAAAGGGCGAAAAAGCAAAAAGAAAAAACTTCGGCAGATAATGCCAAAGTTTTTAAATCGATCAAAAGCCGTGCACCCACCCATCGACGAGAGCGTCCCCGAGCGGTATTCCGACAGGCGGCTCCGATCAGGCGACCCCGCGGCACACCGAACGTTCCGCTTAATGCTGCTTCCGTCAGGACCTGACATGGTTCACGGTGTTCGGTTGCACGGGACCCGATCATCATAACTCCTTATCGGCTCCGGCCTCGCAAACGACTGCCTCCGGGTGGGGATTAGACCCTGCTGCGGCGGATTGCAGGTAAAGGGCACCGCCAACTCCCCGTTTAGCACGGCAAAAAACATTATAACTCATCAAAGCGAGTTTTGCAAGCAAAAGTTTTTAAGGAAGCGTCGTCCTCTTCTGCAGTATTCGCGCGATAAGGCAGAGTACGACGCCTTCCGTAACGAGTATCGCAAGGAATACGGCGTTTCCGTGCGTGTAAGCGATGAGCTGGCCTTGAGGAGTGAACTTCGATATCAGCGAAAGCACGGGGGAGAGGCTGCCCGTTTCCGCAAAGCAGCCGCCGAGTATGGACGTCACGAGCGCTATAAAGGGCGAGGCAAGGTCTATCCTGCCGGAGCAGAAGGCGCAGGCGAGCAGGAGGCAGAGACCCGTTATGAGCAGTGAATAAGCCCCGAGTCCAAAGAGGAGCCTCGGCGACTTATCCGGCGCTATGGCAAAAGCCGTGAGCGCGAGCGCCAACGACACGAGCAGCAGCGCCGCAAGATCGGAGAAGAAGCCGAGCGAGCCGCTCCCGCTCACCGAGAGAAGGCGCTTTGAAACGAGCTTTGAGCTGACGCTGGCAAACTGGCGGGAAACGGTGAGCATTATGAGCATTATACCGAGCGCGGCAAAGCCCTCGTAGCCGGGGAAGGTCTGCCCGAAAACGGCTCTGTCGGGCTCGCTGCCGCCGCCGATGGAGCTGATCTTATAAATGCTGTTAAGCTGCATCTCGCTCTTATATTCGGCAAAACGGGAGGTATCATAGCCCTCGCTTTCAAGCGCCGATATGACGGTCGCTTCGGCGCGCTGCGAGAGCAGCTTTCCCGCGACGGTCTCGCGTATGAGCTCGGCAGAAACGGAGCCGGGAGCGGTGGTGAGCTTTATGAGGCTCGATATGCTCTCGTCCGAGATATGCTCGTCATAGCCCGCCTCAATGAGCAATATGGCTTCCGACGAGCCTCCCGCGGCGAGATCGGAGGCTTCCTCAAAGCTCTCCGCTTCCGTGATCTCAAAGCCGGGGGTGGCTTTGAGCGACTCCACGAGAGCGCAGGATAATTCGCCTTTTCCGTTGTTCACGACCGCCATTCGCACGGAATCGCTGTGATGCGCGGTGCAGACCGAGGCGATCGCCGAAAGGCAGAGAGCATACACGATGAATGCCGCGGGTATCAAAAGAGGCATGCCGTTAAAGAGCACGGAAAGCTTCTTGAAAGTCAATGCAAATAACCTTCTCATTCGCGCCTCCTTGCCTTATAAACGGGGAGCGAGAGCAGGAAGAACACGACCGCCGCCGCTCCGAAGGGGATGAGCAGCCCCGTCATGGAACCGAGCCCGCGGCCCATGGAAGCGGACTGCATGGCGCTCAGTATGAGATGGGGGAGCGTGAATCTCGAGATCGCCTGCAGCCTGCCGGGCAGGAGCTCCGCCGGGTATACAGCGCCTCCGACGGTAAGCATAACGAGCATCAGAAGATTGCCCGCAAGCTGTGCGACGGAGGTCTTTCCCGAGAGGAAGCCTATGAAAAGGAAGAGCGCAAACGAGAAAAGGAAGCCCACCGCAAGCACGGGCAGGAGCATGGCGATATGGCCCGGGCGCAGTATGGCGAGTACGGCCGCCGTCGGGATGGCTGTCATAATAAATGCGATGATGAGCTTTGAGAATATCGATTCGGCTATATTGCCGCCCGCCGCAGTGAATCTTGCGGAGAGGCCGGAATCCACTTCCTCAGAAACGGACCTCAGCATGGCGAGTGGGATGAAGAGTAGGAGCATCGACAGTATGCTCGCGCAGAAGAAGAGCTTCGAGGAATCGAAGCCTTTTTCATAAAGCCCCGAAAGCTCGAAGAAATCGAGCCTTCCCAGCGCGTCCTTGACGGCGTTGTTGGAGTATTCGTAATAGACCTCCTGCATCTCCTTGTCGGTAAGCTCGCCGTATCTGATCCTCGCCGCGGCGTAGTAGGAGCGCTGATTCTCCTCGAGTATGCCAATGAGCGAGGTGAAAACGGATCTTACTATGCTTGCCTCCTGGGGCATATCGCTGTTCAGGGCGATGGTGAGGTCGGTCTCCTTCATGTCGTAGAGGTCGTAAAAGAAATCCTTGGGGATGGTGACGATAGCGGCGCAGCCGTCCTTGGCCAGCTCCTCGTCGCTCCTGCCGTTTGCGCGCACGGCGGAGCTGAAAAGGCTGACGTGATCGAGCTGTGAAATGAGCAGACGGCTCATGAGCGTGCCGTCGTCGTCCCGCACGGCGATCTTGAAGCTCGATATCAGCTTATCCGAGGACGCGACGGAGCGCATTCCGGCGAGCATAATGAGCACGAGCGCGATGGGGAGCAGCAGGAAAAGAAGCTGTCTCCAGCCTCCGCCGGTCAGGAGCCTTATATCCTTTTTCAGACAGGCGAGGAATCTCATTTGACCGTTCCTTCCGAAAGCGTAAGTATCCTGTCGCAGACACTCGAAAGATCGTCGCTTATGTGGCTTATGAGGACTATAGCCGTTCCGTTCGCCCTGAGGCGCTTTACCGTTTCGAGCATGACGGCGACAGAGGCCGCGTCAGCGCCGACCGTGGGCTCGTCCAAAAGGAGGAGCTTGGGTGTCACAACGAGCGCACAGGCCATGTTGAGCCTGCGCTTCATGCCGCCGGAGTAAGTCTCCACGCGCTTGTTCGCCTTTTCCTTTAGGTCCATAAGGCGGAGCAGATAATCGACCCTTGCTTTTTCGCGCTTTCCGTGCAGGCCGTATGCCTCAGCCCAGAACTCAAGGTTCTGCTTGCCGGTGAGGGAGGGGTAGAGGGCGATATCCTGCGGCACGTAGCAGAGCGCGCGCTTTAAGCTGCAAAGCTCCTCACGCGTGCCGGAATCCTGGCGGACTGTGCCCGCCATAACGCCTATGAGGGTGGATTTTCCGGCGCCGTTTTTGCCGTATATGCCGAGCACCTCGCCCGAGCGGACGTCTATAGATACCCCGTTCAGCACTTTTTCGGAGCCCATATCCACCACTATGTTTTTAAGTGAAAGTACAGTTTCTCCCATTTCAAATATAAAGGGGCTGTCCGAAGAAAGGGCAGCCCCGAGGTCGGTTTATCAGAAGGGCAGGAACATCCCGGTGAGCACGCCGCCGAGCTGCTCGATCATGCTCTCGAAAATGGAGCCGATCTCCTCTGCGGACTTGTCACTCAGGTCGGTGGGCTCGACGCCTGCGGGGGCTTCGATGGCGCTGCCCTCGGAAGCTACGGCCTTAAAGGTGATGGAATTGAGCCCGGTGATATCCATGCCGATATCGGCGTCGGCTATCGTAAGCGAATCCGCGGGGATAACGATCACGTGCTCCATGGCGTCGCCGTTTTCGGTGATATCGATCCTGCAGAACTCCTTGCCCTCTACCTTTACCGTGGCTGTGCCGGGGCTGGTCTTGAGAGTGGAGAGCTTGGTCAGATCGAAGTCGAATGCGACCTCGGTATCGTAATAGTCATCGCCGCTGACCTTGACCGTGCCGGTGCGCCTGTTGGCGTCGGCAATGTTCATAACGCAGTCGGCGCGGACCTTCTTCTCACCGTCGGCAAAGAGGAAGCTGTGCTCCTCGGTCTCGGTCTTCTCGGTGTCGATACCGTAGGTCTCGCCGTCCATTATGACGCGCTGGGAGAGTATAACGTCATCCGCCATGCTTACCTTGAAGGAGAAGTGCTTGGCGGTAAGCTCCTCGGCGATCTTGTGAGCATTGGTCTTCAAATACTCGGAGATGCTCTTGGGAGCCTCTTCGCCGTCATTTGCGGTCAACTGCATAAAGCCGTTGATGCGTCCGGCGATATAGCAATCCTCCTTGCCGAGATATTCGGCGGTGTCGAGGATGGCCTTTTCGAGCTCCTCGGCGGAGGGGGTGACGGTATAATCGGTGCAGGGGACGGTCTTTGCGCCGTCAAAGAGCTTTACCTCGCGATCCTTTTCGATCTGAGTGTTCTTATCGGTGGAAACGGAGCCGATCTTCATGAGCAGCTCCATGACCTCCTTGCGGGTCTTGGCCTCGTCAAGAGGAGCAAGGTCTAATGAGGCGACGGCGGACGCGTCGATCTCGGAGTCCTCAGAGCTCTCGGCGAACAGCTTGGCGAGCGCCTCCCTGCTTATGGTGTAGTATTTGTCGTCGAGCTGGGGGATGTAGAGGCCGGCGCTGTCCTTGCCGACCAGCAGCTTGCCGTCGAGCACGGGATTATCCTTATAGATTATCCCGAGGCCGATATTATTGCCGTTTTCGCTCATGTCGAGTCCGACTTTCACCTTGAACTGGTCGATGAGAGCCGAGATAATACCGAGCTCGCTGAACCAGCCTGTGCCTTCGGTATCGAGCGCTATTGTCATATCGACGTCGGCCTTCATGTCGAGCTTGCCGTCGGCGCCCAGTATGCGCTTCTGCTCGTCGAAATACTTGTCGAGCGTTTCCTCAACGAGCGCCTTCTCGGCAAGAGCCAGCTTGGCTCTGGAGGACGGGAGCAGCTTCTTGAGCGCGCCGGTGAAATAGAGCGCGGCAGCGGCGGCGAGGAGCGCCGCGAGCACGATGGCGATTATGAGCCCGGCCTTCGATTTCTTCTTCTTGGCAGGGGCGGCTTCGCAGGCAGCGCCGCAGCTTTCGCAGCTCTCGGCGACGGTCTCCCCGGCAGCTTCAACGGTGTTATCGACAGTCTCAGCCGCTTCGGCGGGCGCTTCGTTCGCATTCTCGGCGAGCTCTTTTACCTGCTTCCCGCAGTTGGGGCAGAATACGGCGTCATTTTCAAGCGTTTCACCGCAGTTGGGACAGAATCTCATATAGAACCTCCTTGGAGTTTTTTGATGATACTATAATAGTTAATCCGCGTTGGCTTGTCAACTGCGATCCTGCAATCTTTACAGAGAATTTACATGGCGGCCGCGCCCTTAAAAAAGCCGTGAATCCGATGATTTGCCCGCAAGAGAAGGATTGAAAAGCTTCCGATCCGGTGATATAATATAAACCATGGAAAACAAGAACAAAAACAAGTCGTTTTCAGCCCTTAAAACAGTGCTTTCGCTGTTGGTGCTGATCGCTGCTCTCGCAGTATTCGCTTACTGGGGGTTCAATAAGAACGGTCTGACTCTGCAGGGCGTGATATCGGCCGCCCTCGCTCTCGGGATATTCGCGCTTGCGGTAATACTCCTTATACCCAAGGCCATCCGGTTTTTCTCCGGGGAGGATACGTCCGCGCCGAGGCCCATCGGCGACCGCAGCAGCAAGCGGGAGAGGCTTCATCCGATACTCGGAGTGATGCTTTCCGTGCTTGCGGCAAGGGTGCTCGTGGTCATAATAGCCTATATAATGGGCAGGGTGTTCAGGGGCTATCCCGGCTCCATATTCTCCACGATGCGCGATATCTGGCTCAAGCTTGATACGGACGCGCCGCACTATTTCAGCATCGCGGAATACGGCTATCCCACCGAGCCGCCCCTGATGTATACCATAGTGTTCCTGCCGCTCTTCCCGATGCTCATCCGCGCATTCAATCTCATATTTGCGGACAGCTTCGTTTCGGCGATGATCATCAACACGCTCTGCTCCTGCGGAGCGGCGGCGGTCATATATGAGCTTGCGCTCTGCGATATGGGCAGGCGCTCGGCAAGGCTCGCCGTGCTCTTTACGTTCATGCTTCCCGCGGCCATATTCTTTATAGCCCCGATGAGCGAGCCGCTGTTCCTGCTTTTAAGCGCGTCGACTCTGCTCGCTCTGCGCCGGGAAAAGTTCTGGCTCGCCGCCGTATTGGGCGCTCTCGCATCATTCACGCGCTCCGTAGGTATAATAATGATCGTCCCGTTTGCGGCGGAGGCCGTCGCTTACGCCGTGCGGACAGCCAAGCGCGGGGGCTCCAAGGCGTTGGGCGGCGTCATAGTCAAGCTCATCGCCTGCTGTTTGATAATGTGCCTCGGCACGTTCGCGTATCTGCTGATAAACAAGCTTATCTGGGGCGACTGGTTCAAATTCATGGAGTTCCAGAGGGAGATTTGGTATCAGAAGCTGACCCTGTTTTTCGAAACCACCGCGACCCAGATGGATCAGCTGTTCATGACTTTCGGCGTAAAGAACGAGAGCGCTTTGGGGCTCTGGCTCCCGAATCTGCTGTTCGTGTTCGGCGCGCTCGCGGTATTCGTGGCGTCCGCGCGCACCTTGCGCACTTCGTACTCGCTCTATTTTGCCGCGTATATCGCCGTCACCTGCGGCGCCTCATGGCTGCTGTCCGCGCCGAGGTATCTGACCGCGCTCGTCGTGCTGCCGCTCGCGCTCGCGCATCTCTGTGAAAGCAGGGATGACGGCGTTGCTCTTGCAAGGGCGCGCGCAAAGACCGCTGCAGTAACGGTTATACTGTGCATCGGTCAGATCTTGTATTTGCTGATGTACGTTCTTGATTACAGTATTTACTGATAAGGAGGCATTATGATTAGTTTATTGCTGCTCAGCTATCCCTATTATACAGCCCGTTCCGGGTCGCTTATGGAGTCGAGGTACACTCTGCTCCTGCTCGCCGCGATAGCCGTGATGGTGCTCGGCATGGTCGCCCAGGTCAGCGTTCAGAACACGTTCAACAAGTATTCGCAGATAGGAGCGTCCTCGGGAAGGACCGCTTCCCAGATCGCTCAGGATCTGCTCTCGAGTAACGGCAGCGCCGTCAAGGTGCAGCAGATACAGGGCACTCTGACCGACAACTACAATCCCAAGACAGGCGTCGTATCGCTCAGCCAGTCCGTGTATTCATCCACGAGCATAGCGGCGATCGCCGTTGCCGCTCACGAATGCGGCCACGTGATGCAATATGAGAGGGGTTACACGCCCATACAGCTCAGGAACAGCATACTCCCGATAGCCAACATAGGCGCAAGGTTCTCCTATATCCTCGTTATCATCGGACTTTTCATGGGCTCGCTGGGCTATACTGTCAGCATGATAGGAGTCGTGCTTTTCGGGTTCGCGCTTGCCTTCCAGCTCCTCACGCTTCCCGTTGAGCTCGACGCGTCAAGGCGTGCGCTCGATATGCTGAACGCCGGCGGCTATATCCGTGCGGGCGAGGAAGAATCGGCGGCCAAAAAGGTCCTGCGCGCCGCGGCGTTTACCTACGTCGTAGCCGTTCTTTCCGCCGCGATATCGTTCCTTCGTCTCTTTGCCATCGCGCAGTCCAGCCGCAGAAGGTAATTATATAGACACAAAAAAGCCTGCCCTTAAGCGAATGCACCCTTGGGCAGGCTTTTTTTATGCAGATCGTCAATCGCTGAAGATCCTGTATGCGCAGTAGAAGGTCTGATGCCAGTAGTTTGTATTGTAGGTGCGGAGGACTATCTTGCCCTCGCGGGAGGAGGCGTCGACCATCATCTTGTTTCCGACCGCGATGGCCACGTGACCGGAGTAAGTGCCCATCTTGAAGACTATAACGTCGCCCGCCTTTATGTTGTTCATAGAACCTATGCGGGGATAGTTATTGGTGTATCTCCACTGGTAGGAGGTCATGTAGCTCTGCTGGACTCCCGCGCGGTTCAGGCACCAATAGACGAATCCGGAACAATCGAATGCGTCGGGCCCCTTTGCGCCGCGTACGTACGGACAGCCGAGCTTGCTCTTCGCGATGCGGATAAGGTTGTCGATCTTATCCTGCGTGGAGTTGCCGGGCGAAGGCTTGGGCGTGGGCTTCGGAGTCGGCTTGGGCGTGGGCTTCGGAGTCGGCTTTGCAGTCGGCTTCGGAGTCTTGGTGGGCTTCGGCGTCGGCTTCGGAGTCGTACCGGGCTTCGGAGTGGCCGTGGGCTTCGGAGTCTTGGTGGGATTCGGAGTCTTGGTCGGCTTCGGAGTGGGGGTCGGAGTCGGCGTCGGCTTGGGCGTGGGGGTCGGAGTGGGAGTCGCGCTCGCCGGACGCTCCGCTCTTACCGCGTTGTCCGAGAACAGCATCTCGTAAGTCTCCTTGGCGACCTTGCCGTCGACGGTCAGGCCGTTGTTCTTCTGGAAGAGCATGACCGCGTTCTCGGTCAGCTGGCCGAAATGCCCCGTGACTTCGGAGCGCTTCATATAGTTCAGACGGTAAAGACGGGTCTGCACCCTCTCGACGTCGTCGCCGCTCATGGTCACTTCAAGCTTGTTGTACTTGGCGTTATCGGCGGTCAGCGCCAGCCTCGTGGCGGGGCCGATATGACCGTCGACTATTATGTCGTTGCGGCTCTGGAAACGCTTGACGGCGTTAACGGTATCGCTGCCGTAAACTCCGTCGGGAGTGGTGGAAAGATAACCGAGCTCCCATAGCCTGTCCTGATAACTCTCGACGTCTTCGCCCTTGGAGCCGATATAGAGGGAGTTGGGCACGGCGTCCTCGTAATAGAGGGCTTCCTTGGTCTGAGTGCCGACCATGCCGTCTACCTCAAGATCGTTCTTCTCCTGGAAGAGCATTATAGCTTCCTTTGTGGCGTCGTCGAATACGTTATCACCGACTTCCTTAAGATAATCGAGCTCGTAGAGCCTCTTTTTCATTTCAAGTATGTCGGTGCCTTCGTCGCCCAGGCTCGCCATGTATATCTTGGCGTTGCCGGACATCAGGAGCGAGTAATCTCTTTCGGTTATCTCACCGGTAACATCGATCCTGTTTCTTCTCTGGAATTGCTCGACAGCATCGTGGGTCCTCGATCCGAAAAAGTTGGTAGGCTCATCGGGGTCCATATAGTTAAGATCCATTAGACGCTGCTGGATGTCAAGTACGATATCGTTCTTGTCGCCCTGCTTGAGGTGCAGGGGGACGGGAGTGGGGGTCGGCTCGGGAGTCGCCGTGGGCTCGGGAGTCGGAGTGGGGGTGGCGGTCGGGACCGCCGTCGGTATCAGAACTGTATCCTCGGTGGGGGTGACATCCGTTTGCTTGTACTTACGCTCTCTGATCGCATCGCGAAGCTTGGGCCCGTATAGGCAGGAAAGCAAAACAGCGGCAGCAACAACGATCGTTATTATGCAGACGGGCATCAGGTTCTTTTTCAAGAACTTGAACACGGTCGAGAACCGACATGCGATGCCGTCGAGAACGTCGCCTATGAAGACCTTTGCTCGTTTGTTGAACTTCAAGCGCTTCACCTCCAATCAAAAAAGATGTGAGCATTATAGCATACTTTTTTGAAAAAGTGAATTAATAAATCGTGACAAATACCTATTTTGAGACCGAAATTTAGATCTGTTAACTGTTTTTTAACATTTTTTAACTGAATTTGACAGGAAAAATGAGTGAGCACCATTAACTTTTTGAAGTGCGGACGGAAGTCCTGAAAGCACGATAAAAAGGAAGAAGGCTCCTTTGATGAGCCTTCATGCTTCGGTGTTTATCACGTTTGATACGGGCTTGGGATTGTTCTTTCCTTTGTGGTTGAACCTTGCCTGCGCCTCCTGCATATCGCCCCTGACGATAAGCTCGGCGGCGGAAGCGGCGTCCGAAAGCACCTTTTTGATCTCGGGCAGCTCATCCTCGCCGAAGGCTCCGAGCACGTGCCCTATCATGCCGTGCGCGGCTCCGCCGATGCCTATCCTGACGCGGGGGAAATCGTCGAAGCCAAGCTGATAAACGATGCTCTTCATCCCGTTGTGCGTACCGGCGCTGCCTTTTTCGCGCATCCTTATGGTGCCCAAGGGGATATCCGCGTCGTCGTATATAACGAGCAGATGATCGTGCGGGACTTTATACCAATTAAGAAGATCGCGCACGGCAAAGCCGGAATTGTTCATAAAAGTCTCGGGCTTGGCAAGAACGACCTTCTCGTTCCCGATGCGGCCCTCGCCGAACACGGAACGGAAATTATGGCGCTTTATATCTATATTGAACCTGTCGGCCAATACGTCCAGAGCCATATAACCGGCGTTATGCCTCGTGTTGGCGTATTCGCGCCCGGGATTGCCCAAGCCTACTATAATGAACATACCCTCGTATTCATCGGGGCTCAACCTGATCTGCCCCTTATCCTGCCTGCAAAAAAGCGATTTTATAGATGCGAAAAGCTTCATAATAATATTCGGACGGTCGCCTGACAGATTTCGTACGACCGTCCGATGTTCTGACTTTATTCGCCGAGGTATTCCTTCGGCTCTTCCTCGCCGGAAAGGACGCGGTTAGCGCCCGCGGCAAGCGCGGAAAGCTCGCCTTCGCCGGGATAGACGAAAACGGGAGCGATGAACTTGGAATGCTCGACAAGGTACTCGGAGAGCATCTTGCTGTAAGCGATGCCGCCGGTGATGAGCACGGCGTCGACCTCGCCCTTCAGCACGGCCGCCATGGCGCCGATGTTCTTGGCTACGTTATAAGCCATTGCCTCGTAAACGAGCTTTGCCTGCTCGTCGCCCGCGTCGATCCTCTTCTCGACCTCGATGGCGGAGTTGGTGTTGAAATGAGCCATAAGGCCGCCCTTGCCGGCGATCAGCTTATTGATCTCCTCGCGGGAATAGCCGCCGTCATAGATGAGGTCGGCGATATCCTTCGCGGGCAGAGCGCCGCAGCGCTCGGGAGTGAAGGGGCCCTCGCCGCTCATGGCGTCGGTAACGTCGACGATGACGCCGCGCCTGTGCGCCGCAACGGAGATGCCGCCGCCGAGATGCGCCACGACGAAGTTGTGCTCCTCGTACTTCATGCCGTTCAGCCTGCAGTGATAGCGGCAAACGGATTTCTGATTGAGGCAATGGAAAATGCAGCTGCGCTTGATCTGAGGAAGACCGGTGACCTTGGCGATCTCGTCGCGCTCGTCGACGGTGACGGGATCCACAATGAAGCTGGGCTTGCCGTACTTATCGCCGTAAGCTCTGGCGATGACGCCGCCGAGCATGGAGGCGTGACGCTGCGCGCTGGGAAGATTCTTAAGATCGTCCAGCAGCTTCTCGTTGATGGTGTAAACGCCGCTCTTGAGCGGACGAACGATGCCGCCCCTGCCCACGAAAGCGTCCATCTCGGAAAGCTTATAGCCGTTCTCCTCGATCAGCTCTTCGACAAGTTCCATACGCATGTCCTTCTGATCGTGAATGGCGGCAAATTTCGAAAGCTCCTCCTGGCTGTGGCGGACGGTGCCCTCGTAAAGCATGTCGTAACCCTCGTAAACGCCGACCTTGGTGGAGGTGGAGCCGGGATTGATAGCAAGTACGCGATACTTCTTTTCCATAAACTTAACTCCTTTCGGATAGTTTTGATCTCCAAATAATTATTATACAGCAATTAAATGCTGCGGGCAAGTATATTTGCTTTTATATTCTCCCCGCCTTGAGGCCGTCCCGGCCTATCGTGCGCGCATACTGGAAAATGTATTGCTGTATGAGCCCGGAGTATTCGCCGAGCGATGAAACAGCCTCGTAAAGCTCCGCCTTTTTCGCTTTGTTTCCCTCAAAGAACATCGCCTTCATCGCCCTGTCTATCCATACGTCGATAGGGAAGGCGCTGCTGTGCTGCAGAGAGAAGAGCAGCACGCAGTCGGCGACCTTAGGCCCGACGCCGTTGAAGCTCAAAAGCTCTCGCCGCGCTTCGTCGAGCTCCATGCTGCGCAGGGGCTCAAGCTCGTATCCCGCCGCGACCCTCTCCGCCGCTTCCTTGATAAAGGGCGCGCGATAGCCTGTGCCGATGGAAGTGAGCTCCCCGGCGGAAAGCGCGGCGATCCTTTCGGGAGCGGGGAAGGCGAAGAGACGCTCGCCCATAAACTCAATGGGTTCGCCGCAGAGCGCGCAAAGCCTTTCGACTATGCCTGATATGCGCTTGATATTGTTGTTCTGCGAGATTATGAAGGATATCAGCGCCTCGAACGGCTCCTGATTGAATACGCGGATACCGTGCGCCTCCGGGAAGCACACGGCAAGGCGCGGATCGTTCATGACCGCCGATTCTATCGCGGCGTAATCCCTGCCGAGGTCGAGATAATGCGCCCACATCGCCGCCGAAGCGGGTGAGGCGCCCTCAACTGTGATAAATCCGCCTTCCTGCCTGAGCAGCGCGGGCTCGCCGCGCACGACGCCGAGCTGACCTCCCGAGAAAGGACGCCATCTGAAGGCCTGCCCGCAGGAACAGCTCTTCTCAAGATCGAAACAGTTTACGCCGGAAAAGATCACCTTATTGTTTTCAAAGCTTATGTTCATAACATGATTGTAGCATTTTGCCGAAAAAGGTCAAGCGATAGGGCGCGGATTTGAAAAATATATAGCTGTTTTCTGCATTTTTTGCTTGACAAGGCAGTCCGGCGGTGATAATATTGTTCGGTAAGCCGCTCCGTGTCGGTTCAAAGCTGCGCCTTGAAGCAGCGCCGAAGCATGGGCGAGATCGTAAGAGGAGGAGTTTCTTATGTACGCTATTATCGTTACCGGCGGTAAGCAGTACAAGGTCGAGGCCGGGGATGAGATCCTTGTTGAAAAGCTCGACGCCGAGGTTGGCGAGACCGTCAATTTCGATGTACTGATGATGGCTGACGGCGACGCCGTTACGGTCGGCAAGCCCTATGTTGAGGGCGTTTGCGCCAAGGCTGAAGTCGTAGAGCATGGCAAGGGCAGGAAAGTGATAGTCTTCAAGTATAAGCCCAAGAAGAACATTCGCAAGAAGCAGGGCCATCGCCAGCCGTACACCAAGGTCAAGGTCCTTTCTATCGGTTAAGAGAGGTCGCTGTATGACCGTGATTACCGTCCATTATAGCGGGCAGCACATAGTCGGATTCACCGCAAAGGGGCATTCGGGCTATGCTGAAAGCGGCGAGGATATCGTCTGCGCCGCAATATCGGCTCTGACCCAGACCGCGTATCTGGGGATCACCGAATTCGTTTCGGAAAAGGTTGATTTTTCAATGAAGGACGGCGCGCTTCGTCTGTATCTTCCCGAGGGGCTTGAGCCCGAAAAGAGGGAAAAGGCGGAGCTGATACTTGGGACGATGGTCTTAGGGCTTCGTTCCGTTGAGGAAAACTATAGTGATTATCTCAAACTTATCAAGAGGGAGGTTAAGGCTTAATATGTTCAGGTTCGATCTTCAGCTTTTTGCACATAAGAAGGGCGTTGGTAGTTCCCGTAACGGTCGTGAAAGCGAATCCAAGCGTCTGGGGCCCAAGCGCGCTGACGGTCAGTTCGTCCTCGCCGGCAATATCCTTGTCAGGCAGCGCGGTACTCACTTCCATCCCGGCACCAATGTCGGCATCGGCAAGGATGATACCCTTTTCGCCAAGATCGACGGCGTCGTCCGTTTTGAGACGAAGCACGGCGGCTATAAGTGCGTAAGCGTTTACGAGAAGGAAGAGATCGCGTAAGCGAATCGAAATAGTGTTAAGATCCAATGGGGCGGTCGAAGGGTGCATTCACTTAAGGAGATGCAGGTTTTCGGCCGATAGGACCAACAGAAAAA
>CAMZFO010000024.1 GCA_947306125.1 uncultured Clostridia bacterium
CTGTTCACAGAAAGCAAGCCCTTGAAGCTGCTTGATTTAATTCTTTTGTCTAACTATTTGGGTTCAGATCAAAAGCCTCGGGATTTTTAATGCGGATCATCAGTCTAAATAGCTGTCTGCATCTTCTGCCGATACCGTACTGAAAGCAATTCTATCTCCTCGAATCGAATAGTAGAGGGTAACTGTTCTTGCCCGACAATGCCCTATTCCCGATAGCTGAACGGTTATATCTGTCTGTCCGGATGCATTTTCAGCAGGATTGATAACTACCAAGGCAATAGGCAGTTTGTAGGGTAGGTCTTCAGGCGTCTTGTTCTCTTTAAAATAGACACTCTTATCAAACTCGAACTGCGTACGTTCAAAATCCCCGTTTTCCGCTGTAAGGACGAGCGGATCGTCTCCTTTCAGCCGAATATTTTCGGAGTTAGACCAAATCTCCATTTTCTCAACACCTACGCCACTGGTGCCAACATGGATCGTGATCGGAATATCGTCGTTAACGTCATAAACGGTCTTTTCGGCGGTAACGGCAACGCTGTAATTGATCTGCGGCTCGCTTGATATAACTTGGATGCCGAAATTATCGTTTTTGCCTTTGTGAAAATGAATGAACGCGCCTATTGCCAGCACCGATGCCAATGCGAAACAGGCGGCGGCGATCGCCGGCTTTCTTAAGCAAGCCCAATCAAACCTTTTTCGTCCGGAAAACACACTTGAAACGTTATCGCCGATCGCTTTGGCGATAAAACGCTCGTCGATATAGTTGAGCGCATAAGCGAAAGCACCCTTTGTCATTGGATATAACCCTCCTTTATCAGCAGATTTTTTAACCTGTTTTTAATGCAGTCGAGCATGGAATATAACGTGCTCCGCGGAATGCCCGTCTCCTGTGAGATGCTTTTAACGGGGGCGTTGAAAAAGTATCTCTTAACGAAGAGGATCTGTTCATCGTCCCTAAGGCCCGAGATAAACTCGTTCAGAATGCGTGCAAGCTCTCTGACCTCGATCTCCTCGGGGACCGAATGATCATCGGCAAGAAATTCCGAGTAATCATCCAATGATTCCAGGAACGCCGCGTTCCTTTTCTGCCTTGTTTTCTCCCGCAGCCGGTCTATCGAGGTCATCCTTGCTATGCGCGCCAAAAAAGCCTTAAGGCTGTTTGGATGCGCCGGGGGAATAGCGTTCCACGTTTTCATATACGTCGTGTTTTGGCATTCCTCGCTGTCTTCCCTCTGCCGCAGTATGTTATAACATACGGAATAAATGAATCCGCCGTATCTTGCGGCCGTCATGGAAACAGCAGCTTCGCTGCGGTTCAAATACAACTCGATTATCGCCTGATCGGAATCGACGGGTCCCGCTGCCATATAAGCGCCTCCTTTGTATGATTTCATTATTATAGTCGATAAAAGGAAATGAATGTCCGATAGAATACCGCACACAACGAAATATATTTTACCGCGCTTAATCCGCGGTGAGCTGGCATGCCGCTTTGGGCGCTTTATCCGTATAAAGCCGAATAACAATGAAGTCGGCGGCCCTGCCGCCTGATGAAGCAAAGACGCCCGCTTGAAGAATAACATCCTTCATCAGCGAAGCGTCTTCGTTCCTTCATCAGCCCGTTTATCGGGCGTATCCATTACGGCGCGGCACGGATCCTTTCAAAACATTCTTGTCACGCCGCGCCGTATGCTTCCCGCCCGGTTTACCGGGTATACCTTTATATTTATTCTCCCGCCACGCTTATGCCCTTGAGCTTTATGGCGTAGGGGCCTTCGTATTCCTCGCACCTGAACCTGTCAGTGGAGAAGGCGATATCCTTCTGCGCCTCGATTATGCTGCCGTTCACGGAGCCGCCGGTCACGGGAGTCATTTTGCCGTCCTCGATGAGGTAGGCTAAACGGATCTCGCCGCCGAAGTGGCCGGAGAAGATGTCCATCTGGAAATCGGAGAAGGTGACGGCCCAGAGGCAGGGGACCTTCTTCATCTCCTCAAAGCTCATGGCGCCCTCGTTGTCGCAGGAGAGTTTGCGGTAATCGCCGGTGGGCTCCACGCCGAGATAGCGGCAGAAGCGGTTCGCGCCGTGCGCCATCAGCATAACGCCGTTCTCCAAAAGCTTCCTGTCGTGCATGGGGATGCCCTCGGAGGAGTAGGGGGCGGAGGCGCGCATGGTGATATTGAGCCTTTCGCCCGTGGTCTCGCCCTGCACGTCGTCGCCCACGCTCCAAGTGGAGTAGTGGGGGTAGAGGAGCTGCGCGGAGGAGCGCGCGCCGTAATAGCGGAATATCTCGGCGGCGTTTTCGCCCGTCAGTATCAGGTCGTAGCTGCCGCTCTTCAATATCCTCTCGGCCCTCGCCCTGTCGCGCACGAAGTCGAGCATGCCGGAGACCTGCGTATTGAGGGCTTCCGTCTCAAGCTCCGTGTAGGCGAAGCTCTTATACATCTCTACGTCCTCGGGCTCCTTGGCCTGCACGACGTATTCGCCGCTTGCCTTGGCGTCCGTCCATGAAACGTCCGTGCCCTCTGAGGTGACTACGCGGATGCGCTTCTTTGAGATGAACACCTCCGCGGAGTTCACGAATGCGTCCTCCCTGCAGTCCGCGGCAAAGAGCGCTTCCGCCATTACGCCTGCGCTCTTTTCGGGCTCCTCCTCGGCCAGCGCGCCCTTTTTCTCAATGAGCGGCGCGGCAACGGGGGAGGGGGCCTCGTAATAGGGGTTCATTGCGAACTTGGCGGCGAAGTAAGCGTCCTTTAACGCCTTTATCATTTCGTCGTCGCTCATGGAGGAGAGCAGCATCGCCTCGGTCTGCGCCTTGAGCTTCTGCCCGTCCTTTTCGTCCGTGCGGAAAACGGTCACGAAGTATTTTTCGATATCCTTTATGCGCCTCGTATCGAGCTGCTTCTTGACGAAGAACAGCTCCGCCGTGCGCTCCTTCACCTGCAGCACGGAGTATTCGCCTATTCCTGCTTCCTTAAGTACGTTTATTATGCGATCCATCTTTCGGCCCTCCTTAACCTAACCTTATCCTTGCCTTCATGTAAGGGCCGCCGTCGGAGACCTTTACCCATTCCTTGTAGCCCTTGCCGCAGTAGCCGGTGCCGGAAAGCTTTATCTCGCTGCCCATCATCGAAACGGACTTCAAAAGATCGGGGACGTAGCCGGTGAGGACTATCGGCGAGAATATCCTGCCCGTAAGCTTGCCGTCCTTTATTTCGCGCGCGATATTCACCATGCACTGTATGCCCCAGTTCTTGGGATCCTCCATGCCGCTCGAGGGGTTTTCGAGCAGGAAGCCGTATTCTATGGAGGCTATCATCTCCTCACGAGTGGAGGAGCCCGCCTCGAAATAGGTGTTGGTCATGCGGGTGTAGGCCTTGCGCTCATAGCTCTCGCGCCTGCCGTTGCCGGTGGGAGCGACGCCCAAACGCATCGCGGAGAGCGAATCGCACATCCCGCGCCTTAATATGCCCTTGTCGATTATGACTGTGTCGCCCGTCAATGCGCCTTCGTCGTCAAAGCTCCAGGTGGCGCACTGATCGACCTTCGCGCTGTCGTGCATCGTCACGAGCGGGCTTGCGACGCGATCGCCGATGAAGTTCTTCGCCAGAGCCCTGTCCTTGACGAACATATCCATCTCGACTCCGTGACCGAATGCCTCGTGCACTATCATGCCGGTAACGTCCGGGTCGCATACGCAGTCGTATTCGCCGGGTATCATGGGCTCCGCCTTGCAAAGCTCGAGCACGCAGGCGGTGACTTCGCCTATGTCCTTCTCCACCTCGTCGAAGAGCTCAGCGCCGCCGAGCAGCGAATATGGGCGGTAATAGTTCTTGACCTCCTGCCCGCGCATGGCAAGCGCCACGGCGGAGGCGTTGGTCCACAGATGCGTCTCGTCCAGCTCGCGGTTCTCGGAGATGAACACCTTGCGCTCCGCGGAATAGGAGGCGTTCAGCATAACGTCCAGCACGCCCTCGGTCTCGAGCCCCTTCTCCCTTATGCGGTTCAGAAGCGAAAGTATCGCCTCGTCGCCCAGCGCCTCGGGATCGACCTCAAACTTCGCTTCCTTCTTTATGCGGGCGGGCGAATCGTCGGGCAGAGTGAACGCCATGGGGCTTATCCCCGCGGGCAGGGCGGCCTTTTCCGCCTCAATGCGGCGCGAAAGCTCGTCCGCGATCGAAGGTATCATGCCCTCTTCGAATTCGTTAACGGAGTATTCGGCGCAGCCCGTTTCATCGAAAACGCGGATGACGAAGCCGTTTCCGCAGTTCATGCCGGTGCTGCCTATGCTCACGCCGCCGCGGCTGACGCGCCAGGAGCGGAACCTCTGCTCCGTTGCAAGCACGGAGGCGTAGGCGTATTTTTCCCTGAGCGCCGCAACGAGCTTGTGAAGCGGCTCCTTCAGTTGATCCAGTTTTTCAAACATTCGGTTTTCCTCCTTGTTTTTATGAGGCTATGATACACTAAACGCCCCGCCTATGCAAGCAATTTTGCTTTGCAAAACGGGGCGAAGACGTAAACTTTCGGTTGCGGGGCCGCCTCAGCGGACGACAAACAGCATAAACAGCGTAAGCAACGCAAGGAAGCCGAAGTTGAAGCCCGAGAATACTCCGATGTAATAGAGCTTCTTATCCGGGTTGTGGTAGCAGTATTCGCGGAAGGTGATGAGGCTCGCAAGCGATGCTATGAGCGTTCCCGTGCCGCCTATGTTCACCCCCACGAGCAGCGCGGGGTAGTTCGCGGTGAACTGCGAAAGGAGTATGGCGGAGGGCACGTTGCTTATGACCTGGCACGAGAGCACGCTCACGAGCAGCGTGTTCTTATCGAGCAGGCCGGAGAAGAGGCGGCTCACCGCCGGTATGCGGGACATATTCCCCGCGAATATGAAGAAGAAAACGAACGTGAAAAGCAGGGGGTAATCGACGCCCAGCAGCGCCTTGCGGTCGAATATCAAAAGCACTGCGGGTATCACTATGAGCCCTATCCAGTAGGGTATGCCGCGGAACACAATAACGATGGAGAGTGCGAACGCCGCAAGGTAGACGGAGGTCTTCACGGGGTCGAGCTTTATGGGCTCGTCCGGCACGCTAATGGGCTCGGGCTTCACGAAAAGACAGCAGACGGTGATGAGCGTTATCGCAACGGCGAAGGGCGGCGCCATGATGCGCATGAATTCGCCCGTGGGGATATCGAATTTGGAATAGAGGTAAAGATTCTGCGGATTGCCGAAGGGCGTGAGCATCCCACCGAGGTTCGCCGCGATGTTCTGCATTACGAAGGTGAAGGCCATGTGCTTTTCCTTGTGCGAGGCGGCGAGCACGAAATAGCCGAGCGGCAGGAAGGTCAAAAGCGCCATGTCGTTTGCGATGAGCATGGAGCCTATGAAGGTGATGTAAACGAGCGCCAGAGTGCAGAGCCGCGCGTTGCCGAAGCGCTTGACTATGCTGCGCGCGAGCATCGAGAAGAAGCGGATATTGCGGAGCGCGCCGACTATCGCCAGCACGCAGAAGAGGCAGGTGAGGGTCTTGAAATCGAAGTACCCGGCGTATTCCCTATCGGGAGGCACGAAAAAAGAGGTAATGACCGCCGCCGTGAAAGCAATGACCGTTACCGTGTTGTTCCTGACAAAATTGAGAAGTGGACTCCGCCTCTCCATGCCGCGCAAAGACTCCGTTTCCTCTATTGCGTTTTGCCGTGCGACATTATAAGCCTTTATGCTTCCGCTTGTCAACAGATTTTGACATTCCCATGAGCCGTATTGCCCCGGAGCCGGACAGGTGGTATAATAAGCGCACGCAACCTGACAGGAGATACCCATGGCAACCGGTTTACTTAAAAGATCCGCGGCGTTCATCGTCTGCATATTGATGCTTTTACAGCTTTTCGCCTGCGTCCCGGAGGAGCGGCAGACCGCTTCCGATGGCCCGGCGGCAGCTTCGGCGGAGCCCTCTGCGGCGGCTTCCGCGGAGCCCTCGGAGGAGCCCGCGGCGGAGCCGTCCAATGAGCCTTCGGAGGAGCCGTCCCATGAGCCCGCGGAGACTCCCGCGCAAACGGAGGAGCCTTCGGAGGAGCCCACTCCCGCTCCAACGAGCACCCCGAAGCCCACGAACACTCCGAGGCCCACAGCGGACCCCAGGTACCCCTATATGCTGTACGTGGAGAAGGGCTCTTTCACGCTCACCATATACGGCATAGGCTCGGATAAGCAGTATTCGAAGGTTGTAAAGCGCTACCGCATATCGCACGGCGGCAACCGCACTCCCACGGGCAATTTCGTGCTCTCGCGGCGCGAAAGGTGGCATCCCTTCTCCGGCGGGGACAACGGGTATGCGCAGTATGCCGTCATGTATAACCCCAAGTCCGATCCGACCGGCTGGACGGGGCTCTTCATTCACGGCCCCATGTACCGCTCGCAGGATCCGAACGATCTCTGGCCCCGCTATTACGACGGCGAAAAGGCGATAGGCGGCGAGAATACGCAGGGCTGCCTGAGGATGGTCGTCGAGGCGGCGAAATTCATTTACGATAACTGCCCCAAGGGGACCCCGCTCAAGATCGAGAACGGCTCTCCCAGAAACACCAAATCGAAGGACGTTCCGCCGAGGAACGGATTAAAGCACGACCCGACCGACAAGGAAGCGGCCGACAGGCCGTAAAGGAGGAAATATGTTCAAGCACATCGTTTTCTGGAAATTCAAGGAGGAGGCCGAGTCCCATACCCGGCAGGAGAACATGGATATAGTCAGGGAGGGGCTGCTCTCGCTTTACGGCAAGGTGCCGTCCCTGCTTTCGGCCGAGGTGGGGCAGGACGTGCTGCACACTCCCGCATCGTCCGATATGTGCCTCATCTGCACCTTCCCGGATAAGGAGGGCTTCATCGAGTACCGCGATCACCCCGAGCATCAGAAGGTGCTCGCCTATCTCGGCAAGGTGATCGACGAGCGCAAGGTCATAGATTACCTGACGGGGGGAGACGCCGAATGATCACGGACGGCTTCAGCCGTGAAAAGGCGATAATAGGCCCGGAGGATATCTACGGTGAGCGCGGCAGCTTTTTCAAGACCTGCATCTGCACGTTTTCGCCCGCGATACTGAACGAGCTTCTGGCGCTTTGCCCGCACCGCGCCGCCGCGCACGTCGGCAGCGTAAAGGGCGCGGTCCCCGTTTATTCTTTCGAATTCGAGGGGCGCACCTTCGGCGCTTTTTCAATCTCGGTCGGCTCCGCGCTCGCGGGGACCGATATAGTCGATATCAATTACCTTACGGGCGCCGAGAACTTCGTCGTTTTCGGCTCGGCAGGCGTGCTCGATAAGGCGGCGGTCGCGGGCAGATACGTGATCCCGACCTTCGCTTACCGCGACGAGGGGCTTTCATATCATTACGCGCCTCCTTCGGATATCATCCAGCTCCCGGATAACGAGATAACGGCGGATATATTTGCGGAGCTCGGCGTGCCCTTCGTAAAGGGCGGAACCTGGACGACGGACGCCTTCTACCGCGAAACGCGCCAAAAGCTTGAAAAGCGCGTGAGCGAGGGCTGCTTGACCGTCGATATGGAAATGGCGGGCCTTGCCGCCGTCTCGGCCTTCCACGGCTTCAGGCTGTTTTCATTCCTGCAGGCGGGCGACGTGCTGGACGGCGAGGAATACGATTTTGCGGGCCTTCACGGCGCGAATCACGATATCGAAAAGCTGCATATAGCGCTTGAGATAGCAAAGAGGATAGATCGAAAGTAAAACAATGGCGCCGCAGAGAGACCTTAAAGAAGTTCGTCAAAAGAATAAACACGCTTGAAAAGGCGTGAAGATCAGGACTTCCGCAGTATAAAAAAGCAAGGGTGAAGCAACACCCTTGCTTTAGTTATTTCCTTAAGCGAATACACCCCCGGCGCGATACTTGAAGTTATCGGCAGTTGGTCGCTTCGTTATTGTTTTCGGCGTCCGCCGCTCCGGAGTATCGCCGCAGGCTTTCCGCCTCGTTAGTCGGCGTCCTGCACGGAGAACTGCATCTGCCACTCGGTGCATACGGAGGTGCCCGCCGGCAGATCCTGATACTTCACCCTGCCGATGAAGTCGGGGTCGGCTTCATTCGTGAACTCCATGTGTTCGATATAGTAATTGATGCCGTTCTGCTTGCAGAGGCGCACCGCCTCCTCCTCGGTGAGGCCGATAAGATCGGGCATTACTGCCCAGAACCGCGGGCGAAGGAGCTCATCCTTTACGTACTGCTCATCGGTGGCAAGCGAGAGTATGCGCATCTGCAGCTCTGTGACCTTTGCGGCGTCCTTGTTGATCAGCGTGTTTAAAAGCTGTGAAAGCGTGTATTCGTGCTCCGGCGCGGTGAAAGGCTCCGCCGAAGAGGAGATTACCACGGTACCGCTTTCGCTGCCGGGTACTGCCTCAAGGCCGACTCCGAGATCCTCGACAGTGAGGCTTGCCATTTCGAGCGCGGTCTGAAACTGTGCCTCAGTGCCTCCGTGCAGGGCGATAACGAGCTTGCCGGGCATATCCCGGGTCAGGTAGCCGTTTTCATCAAGCGCAACGAGAACCAACAGCACCGTTTCCGCAAGGTGTCCGCCGTCCAGATCGTAGCCGGTAACAGCGGCCGCACTGTATTTCTTGCCGTTGTCCAAGGTTATTACGACGCGATCCAGCTCTGTCACTCCGGCATAGAAGATCCTGTTTGCCGCATCCCAGTAGCGGGTCTCGGTGGTGTTGACAAGGCCGGTCAGCTGTATATCCACCTGCATATAGAGGGGCAGATCGTTAGGATCGGCCTTCTGGAGGGAGCCTTCGTCCTCCTGCGGCTGTTCCTTGAGCACGAGCTGAAGCTGCTCATCGCCCGTCTGTACGGTATCGACGGCCATCTCGTATCCTGCCGCCGCAGAGCGGATCGTATCCGCAAGCACCTCAAGCAGACCCTCGCCGCCTTCGCCGCTGATGGAAAGGAATATGCTTTTGTCAACGCTCTCCGCCGTTATGTATCCGTCGCGGATCAGCAGGTTCACAACGGTGATCGCGGCGTTTTCAAAGCTCATGCCGGTAAAATCGACGTCCCTTATCAGCTCGGCTCCGTCTTCGTTCTTGCCCGTGACCTCTATTATCATCCCGTCCTCATCCACGTTGAACTCAACCTCGGGATTGATGCTCAGGGTGACGAGAGCGCCGACCTTTTTATCCGGGGCGGGCGCCGTTTCTGAAGCCGCGACCGTGGGAGAAGCAGGGACGGCGGTTTCTGTGACGGGCGTATCGGCCTGCGCCGAGATCTGCCCATGCTCTCCGCCGCGTAAGCCTATGAATACCGCCGCGCCGACGATCAGCGCCAGCGTAGCTGCGGCGGGCAGCGCCCTGTTAAGAATTCGGCGTCTGTGCAGCTTTTGGGTTGCGGCTTCCGCCGCCTCCTCCACCCGGGTTCGAAGCCCGTTTTTCATGTCCTCGGGCATTACGATCTTGTCAAAAGAATCCTTTATGCTCATAATTCATCCTCCGTCAGCATTTGTTTTAGTTGTTTTCTGGCATCTCTCAGAACAGCATATACAGTGGATTCGGCTTTACCGGTAAGCTTTGCTATCTCCAAGGCGGAATACCCCTCATAATAATACAGGTAAACCGCCGTTCTGTACTTCTCCGGCAGCGCGGTCACGCACCGGAAGGTCTCGTCCTCATCGGAAGGCGCCGCCCTTTGCGGCAGCTCATCCATAAGCCTGACCTTCTTTTTCCACGAGGAGCGCAGAATGTCGCGGCATACGTTCGAAGCGGTAACTATCAGCCACGCCTTTTCGTGCTCATCGTTCTCAAACCGTTTTGGGCAGACCATATACTTCAAAAAGGTCTGCTGAAAGGCGTCCATGATATCGGCGCTATCGGCTTTCAAAAACATGCGGCAGACCCGGTAGACTGCGTCCGCACAACGGTCATAGGCTGCCAGTATCTCTTCGTCCGTTCTCCGAACAGCGCTCATAACGCACTCCTTCCCTTTATCTTAGAAGGCCCTCTGCTTATAATACGATTCAGAAGGCTCATTTCTATTGCTCTTTCAAAAAAAAGATCCATCACGGCGCACCGGTCCCGGCCGTCCGCGGTTTCCAAAGAGAAAAGCCCGCACAAAAAGCGGGCTTCGCGTTTTTTGATTCCCCGTTCCCACCCTCGCCCGTGGGTCAGCATCAAGTGTTGCAGTATAATTATCCTCAGCGGGAAGTAACGATGCGTATATGCGCTGTCGGGGCATAACGATGAATCCTGCGCGGCCCCTCGCGCCCATACAGTTGAGACCGTTTATCCTCCGTCTCAGTAGAGTTGGATGCTCGCCC
This sequence comes from uncultured Clostridia bacterium, assembly GCA_947306125.1. Classification (GTDB taxonomy): domain Bacteria; phylum Bacillota; class Clostridia; order Christensenellales; family CAG-138; genus UBA3857. Next base: position 10,308 of record CAMZFO010000024.1, read on the forward strand.
CGCACGGGTTACCGACGATTTTTTTATTTAAGCTCCACGGTCCAGTTGGCCTGCTGCAGCGCGTTGTCGGTGAGCCTTAAATCGCGGCTCATATCGTCCACCTGCTTCTGCAGCTTGCGCACGTTCACCGTGCTCAATATCTTTATCTCGCTCCTCGTCGCCCTCGAGGTGATATTCGAGGCCTCGGAGAGGAAATTGCGGTAGATCGAGAGCTTTTGCGTCAGCGCGTCGCGGCGGGCGATGAGCTGAGTGAGCGTCAGCCCCTCTATAACGGTCTGCGCATTGGTCATATTTATCCTCGCCATAAGCTCCTCGAGCCTTGCGACGCATTCATCGGTCTCCCTGATAAGCTCGGCGGGGTCCTCCGCGGGCTTCTCGCCCTCCTGCACGGTGGCGTTCCTTGAAAGGCGATAGCGGAGCTGATCCAGCCTCCGCATTATATCGGCGCGCTCCTGAAGCGCTTCTGCAAGTTTCATATCGAAAAGCTCCTTTCGTTTATCTCATAATTGATTATACACCCGAAGCAAGGCTGTTTGCAACAGCGAAGGAACGTTTTTTTGCGGCGCCTCCCCATTCCATTTCTCGCCGATATATGCTATAATATCCCAAAACCTGCCGCTTTTTAAGCGGGAAAGGAGAGTTAATGGAAACAGTAAAGATACTCGATCGCCTTGTAAAGGCCGCGGGCGTCACGGGCTATGAGCACGCCGGAATAACCGAGACCGCAGCCGAGCTTTTCCGCGAGTTCACACAGGGCTTCGATAACGCGAAGGTGTGGACGGATATCAACGGCAACGCTTACGCCTCGGTAGGGGATAAGGGGCCAACGGTGCTCATAATGGCTCATTTGGACGAGGTGGGCATGACCGTCACCAAAATAGAGGATAACGGCATGCTGCGCATAGATACCGTTGCGGGAGCCGATCCGAGGATACTTCCCGGCAGCCGCGTGCGCGTATGCGGCAGGCGGGAGCTTCTGGGCGTCGTCGGCGCCGTGCCCCCGCATCTTACCGCGAGCAAGGAAAAGGCCTATAGATGGAACGAGCTCACGGTCGATATCGGCCTTTCGAAGGAGAGGGCGGAGGAGCTTGTGAGCATCGGCGACAGGATCACCTTCTGGCCGGACGACGTGCTGGAGCTCAAGAACGGCCTCGTTTCCTCGAAAACGCTTGACGACAGGGCGCTCGTCGCGGCGGAGCTGTACTGTCTCGAGCTCTTGAAGAAGCGCCGCTTCGAATGCAGAGCGGTGATGTGCGCCTCAGTGAACGAGGAGCATTCCGGCCTTGGCGCAAAGACCGGCGCTTACAGCGTAAAGCCCGATATGGCGCTCATAATGGACGTGACGTTCGGCAAATCTGCCTGCTCCCCCGATTGCTTCGATATGGATAAGATAACCCTCGGCGTTGGCCCCAACCTTCATCCCAAAATGTTTGAAATGCTGAAGGAGGCGGCGGATAACGCCAAGATAGAGTGGGAGCATGAGGCGGTCATGGGCGCCACCGGCACGGACGCCACGGAGGTGCAGGTATCGCGCATGGGCGTGCCCTGCGGCCTCATTTCTCCGCCGCTCAGGTATATGCACACCAACGCGGAGACTATAAAGCTCGATACGCTTTTGAACTGCGGAAGGCTCTGCGCCGAGTTCATAACCGCTCTTGGCGGGGATTGGAGGGATAAGCTGTGTCTCGACTGAATGAATTGAAGCTTGCCGATACCTTTTTGAAGGAGCTTTCGGAGCTGCGCGCGGTAAGCGGGGACGAGGGCGCGGTGCGCCGCTTCATACGCGAAAAGGTAACGCCCCTCTGCGACGAGGTATTCACCGACACAATGGGCAATTTATACGCGCATAAGAAGAAGGAGGGCGCTCCGGTCGTCGCTCTCACGGCACATATGGACGAGGTCGGCCTGCTTATAAAGAAGATACGCGACGACGGCGAGCTGGAGTACGATCACGCCGGGCTCGATCCCCGCGTAATGCCGGGCAGGCGCGTTGCCATAGGTAAGGACGGAGTCCCCGGCGTCATAGGCACCAAGGCCATCCATCTGCAGTCCGAGGAGGACTATTATGCCGCCGTGCCCCATAAGGATCTGACCGTCGACATCGGCGCGAAGGATAAGGCCGACGCCGAAAAATACGTCAAGATCGGCGATTACGCTTGCTTTACCACCAAATTCGAGGAGTTCGGAGAGGGCCGCTTCACGGGCAAGGCGCTGGACGACAGAGTGGGCTGCGCGGTCATAATGGAGCTGTTAAAGCAGAGTTACGACTGCGATCTTTACGCCGCCTTCACGGTGCAGGAGGAGGCGGGCTTAAGAGGCGCAAACCTCGTCGCCGATCACGTAAAGCCCGATCTCGTGCTGAATTTCGAGGGCACCACGGCGAACGATATGCCCGAGGTAAAGGGGCACGAGACCGTTACGAGCCTTGGGCGCGGCCCTGCGCTCACGTTCATGGACGGTGGCACGATAGTTGACGTGAAGCTCTTCGACGCCCTGCGCGAGACGGCAAAGGCCCATGATATCCCCTTCCAGCTCCGCAAGGGCGTGAACGGCAGAACGGATATCGGCCGCATACATACCGATCTCGGCGGCTGCAGGGCGGGCGGCATATCGCTTCCCTGCCGCTACATACACTCGGCGCAGAGCGTCGCCTGCTGGGAGGACATGAAAAACATGATACTCCTTGCCGACGCATTCCTGAATGATAAAAAATATAATGAGGTATTGGAAAAATGATGAACGAATTCAAAAATACCGTCCGTGAAGTGACCGCTGTTTACGGCCCCTCCGGCAGGGAAAAGAAGGCCGGCGAGCTGCTTGCGGGGCTCATCCGCCCCTACGTTGACGAGATCGTGACGGATCCCCTCGGCAGCGTCATCGGCGTCAAGCGCGGCACGAGCGGCAAAAAGATAATGCTCTCGGCGCACATGGATCAGATAGGACTCATAGTGCTCGATATAGACGAAAAGGGCTTCCTCCGCTTCGCCCCCGTGGGCGGCATAAACCCCGAAATGACGATAGGGCGCGAGGTGGTGTTCGAAAACGGCGTGCGCGGCGTCATATACCGCGAGGAGAAGGACGTCAAGCCCCCCGTCAAGCTCAGCAAGATGTTCATCGACATAGGCTGCTCCACCCGCGAGGAGGCGGAGGGGCACGTTTGCGTTGGCGATATCTGCGTTTACGCGCCGCATTTCGTGGATATGGGCAGCCGCGTCGCCTGCTGTGCGCTCGACGACCGCATCTGCTGCGCGATACTCGTTGAGGTCATGAAGAGCATCGCTTCCCCGCACGATATCTACTGCGTTTTCACCGCGCAGGAGGAGGTCGGATGCCGCGGCGCTCTGGCGGCGGCCTATTCCGTCGACCCCGATTTCGGCATAAATCTTGACGTCACCGCCTCCGCGGATACCCCGGAGTGCGATCCCATGCCCATGAAGCTTGGCGCAGGCCCTGCGATAAAGTACATGGACGATTCCGCCGTCATCACAAAGCCGGTTATCGAGTTCATGCACGCCGTCGCCCAAAAGCACGGCATAAAGGTGCAGAACGAGATACTGCCCTACGGCGGCACCGACACATGGGCCGTGCAGCCCATGCGCGGGGGCAAGGCGGCCTGCTGCGTTTCAGTAGCCACCCGCTATATCCACTCCGCCATAGAGACCGCCGATTTAACCGACTGCCTCGCCGCGGTGAGCTTCGTAAAGGCTCTCGCCGAGGAGAAGGAGCTCCCGATAGAGTAAACCGACATACGTAAAAAAGCCTGTCGCCGACAGGCTTTTTGTATTCAAACGCTATTTCCGCACCCTTTCCCAATCGCCCTTTTTATAGTAGAATATCATCGCGATAAGCGTTATTGTCCACGAGATGACGTATGAAATGCTTACGCAGAAGAGCGTGGGCCAAAGCTCGAAGGCCGTAAGCACCCACAGCACGCGGAATGCGCAGATGCCGACGCCCGTTATCAAGACGGGCTTAGTGTCGCCGCAGCCCCTGAGCGTGCCGGAGAGCACCTCGATTGCCGTCCAGACGAAGTAGAAGGGCACGAAATAGAGTATTATCGTGTAGGTGGTCTTCTGCACGGCGGGCTCCTCGGTGAATATCTTAAGCGCGTAAGGGGCGGAGATTATTATCGCCGCGCTCATGGCAACGGTCATTCCCATGAATATCTTAAGGCCTTTTTTAACGCTCTCATGTATGCGGTCGAGCCTGTTCGCGCCGTAATTCTGCCCAACGAAGGTGACGACAGCGGCGTTCGCGGCCTGAGCCATGCCCCAATAGAAGCCGTCGAGCTTGCCGGAAAGCGACCATGAGGCGACGACCACCGTGCCAAGCGTGTTTACCGCCACCTGGAGTATTATGTTGGAGACGCTGTACATGCTGGCCTCAAGCCCCGATGGAAGGCCTATGCGCATCATCCGCTTGAAAATATCCCTGTTGATACGCAGCTTTTTAAGTCGCAGCCGGTGCGGCCCCCTGACCGTCAGTATCGTCGCAGTCAGCAGAATGAAGTTCACCGCCTGCGATATCACGGTGGCGTAGGCCACGCCGGCTACTCCCCATGAGAATTTCACTACGAACAGGAAATCGAGCCCTATATTCAGCACGCAGGAGACGAGCATGAATATGAAGGGCCGCGTTGAATCACCCACCGCGCGGAGTATTGCCGATTCGGTGTTGATAAGCAGCACCATTGCCATTGCGGCAAAGCATATGCGAAGGTAAAGCGAAGCGTCCCCAAGCGTTTCCGCCGGGGTCTTCATCCACACAAGGAACGAGGGCGCAAGCAGAAAGCAGACGACGGAGAAGAACAGGCCGAAGTAAAGGCTGAAGGCCATTGCCGTGCCCGTTGCCTTGCCAAGCTCGTCATCGCTGCCGCTTGAGCCGAAAAGATGTGATATCACCACCGCCGCGCCGCTCGTCAGCGCAACGAAAAAGCCTATGAACAGATTCAGTATGGTGGCAACGCTCCCGCCGACGGCGGCAAGCGCCTCGTGCCCCACGTATCTGCCCACTATTATCGCGTCAATGGCGTTGTAAAGCTGCTGAAACCAGGTGCCGGCCAGTATCGGCAAAAAGAAAAGCAGCAGCTTTTTGCCTATCGAGCCGCTTGTAAGATCCTTGTTTTGAATGGCTTTTGAACTCATTTAACTATCTGTGAAGCAGTTTGGAAACGAGCGCCCGGTGCACCACCATCGCCGCCTTGGGGCAGAATTCCTGACAGCAGAAGCAGCGGATGCACTTTTTCCTGTCTATATGCGGGTATTTGCGCCCGCCTTTTTCTATAAAGGTTATCGCCTTGGCGGGGCAGAGGGAGGCGCATTTGCCGCAGGCGACGCATTTTTCCTTTACGGGCTCGGGCTTTTGCTCGAGCAGCTTTTCTATCGCCACGCCCACGAAATTGAGCTTGGAGCCCTTGAAGAAGGAGATGCTCTGCCTCGGCACGGACTCGAAATCGGGCACGGCTATCGAGTCCGGATCGCCGTAAAGCGCGATGTGAGACAGGTCGTTGTCGCAGAGCCCCCTGCGCTTTGCCGCGGCAAGGGTCGGCACTCCGCTCTCGTCAAGCCCTATGAGCCTTGCCGCGACCGCGTCCGCCTCGTAGGGGGATAAGGAGGCTATCACGGCGCCTATATGCCTCGGCGTGCCGGCGGTGGGGCCGTTGCCCTCCATGCCGTCAACGGCGTCAATGAGCGAAAGAACAGGCTTGAAATGCTCGTTTATGTCGATCAGCATATCGGCAAAATCGTTCACGTCGGGGTAGAGGTAATGCGTTTCGGGCTTGACGAGCCCCGGTATAACGCCGTACATATTTTTAACAGCGGCGCTCATGCCCATCATGCCGTGCGCCTTGAGCTTGGCAAAGTCGATTATCGCGTCGGCCTCGTCCAGATAATCGGTGTAGGTCAGGCGGCGCATGGCCTTGCCGTTTATGGTTATTGTGTGCGAATCCACGTTGCGATTGAGCTCGGCGCCCGCCTTTTCCGCCTCGTGCATCCCCGTTATGCGGTAATTGGCGGCGAGCGCGGCCTTCGTGTAAGGCCCGCCGGGGCTGTCGCCTATGACGACCTTCGCTCCCCTTGAAACGAGCATCTCCGTAAGCGCGGTCAAAAGCGCCGGATGCGTGGTAGCGCAGGCGGAGGGGGCCATGGGCGCGACAAGGTTCGCCTTAATGACGACCTTCATCCCGGGCGTGATGAAATCAAGCCCTCCGATCGCAAGGAGGGCTCGTGCGAGCGCGGCGGCGGCTCCCTCGTAGCTTTCGCAGGGAACTGCGGCGCAGGTGTATCTCTCTTTGTATTCCGGCATGATCTTTTATCCCAGCACGAGCGCGGCAAACGCTTCCTTGGCGTAGTCTATATCGGCGTTGAGCGCGGCGAGCCCGCAGAGGAAGGGGAGTATGGCGGCGAGTATGCGCTTTATCTTCGAGGCGACGTCCGCCCTCATCCGGAGCGAACCGACCTCAATCATCACGTTCCATTCGTTCATGGAGCGGTCGATGGCCTCCTCAAGCTCGCTTCCCGGCTCCGCGGCGTTATTGAGCGCGACGAATATGCGGAGCGCGTTCCCGTCGAGCAGAGCGGAGCAGAGCCCGTGAAGCGGCTCCTCGCGCCCGTCGTTTTCCTTCACGCTGTCGACCCAGTTCATGAGCCTGTCGCCGATCTCCTTCATGCAGCGCGCGGCGGCGGCGTCCACGACGTCCTGCTTGGAGGGATAATAGTAATAGAGAGTCCCCTTGCTGATGCCGAGGCTCTTGGCAATATCGCCGAGGCTGGTCCCGTAAACGCCCCTGTCGGCGAAGAACGCCGAGGCGGTATCTATGATCGAATTCGCCATGCTGTCGTTCATGATCTTTTTCTCCTTTCGGCAGGACGTATTCATTCGATTATCAGTATATCAGAAAACGCGGCGGAAATAAAGTCCCCCGAAGCATAATTCGCTCATATAATATGGTATGAGCAAGGAAGCAGCAAGAAGGATAGCCCTCATGGGCAGACTCAGAGGGAGCGCGGCGATAGAGCCGAACGGGGGAGGCGCCCTCATAACGCTCTCCCTGCGCGGCCTGCCCGCCGGGGCGGTGCTGTTCGCCGTCGGCGAAAAAGGCATAACGAGGCACGAGCTTGACGGCCCGAAGCTCGCCGTCGACGACCGCGGTGTCTGCGGAGCGGCTGTCGCGGTGAACGGGAGGATAGTCTCGGCGGGATTCACGGGGAGCTGTTTTGAGGACCGCGCGCGCCTCATGGACGAGCTGAGGATAAGGGCGGCGGGGTCTGCGCCGGTGAGCGAAAAGCCTCGGAGCGAAGCCGCCCGGGAGCCCACACCGCAGACCGAGCCCGCGCAAGGCGCACAAGGTGCGCAGAGCGTGCAGAGCGGGCGGAAGCCCCCGGTCAAGGCTCCCGTCACGGAGAGCATACTTCATCAGGCGGAGATGCTTTTCGGCGCGCTCCGCGGGCAGACGCCGGGGAACGCGGAGACGCCCCCGGAGGAGCTCGAGCCCCCGGAGCTCATACCCAATCCCTTTCCAAAGACGTTCCCCGGCTCGCGCTGGCGCAGGGCGGAGGGAGGACAGACGCTCACGGGGGAGATAATCATCCGCGGCCAAAAGCACGAAGCCGCCGCGGTACCCATGGATATGCGCGGGGGCGGCGCCCGCTTCCGCATGAACGGCAGATACGTCGTCTCCGCCGAGGGACGGCGATATCTCGTGACGTGGGAATGAAAAGCTCATTTCTTTCGCAAAGGTTATTGTATCGCGTGCGTCTTTATGATAAAATACCCCGAACAGCTAACAAAGGAGCATTTGTTTTATGGAAAGAACACTGGTTGCAAACGCCGTCTCCGGCGAGTTCACCCGAGTCGGCGGTTTCGTTGAGAATCTCCGCAATAAGCGCTATATGGCGTTCATCGTGCTTCGCGACGTTTCCGGCAAGCTTCAGCTCACGGTCGATAAGGGCGCTTTCCCCGAGGTCGCCGAAGAGGTGGACAAGCTCACCGTCGAGTCCGTCGTCACCGCTTACGGCAAGGTGGTGGACAATCCCGCAGTCAAGATGGGCGGCAGGGAAATGGTCGTTGAGAAGCTCGTCGTGGAGTCCGTTGCCGAGGCGATGCCCATGATGGCGGATTCCTCCATCGACGCGCGCCTCGATTACCGCTGGATCGACCTGCGCACCGAGAAGAACAAGCTGATGATCAAGGCGCAGACCGAGATGGTCAAGTCCTTCCGCAATTTCCTGCTGGCGCGCAATTTCGTCGAGATACACACGCCCAAGATCATCGGCGCGGCCTCCGAGTCCGGCGCGGACGTGTTCGAGCTCACCTATTTCGACCGCAAGGCGTATCTTGCCCAGTCCCCGCAGTTCTATAAGCAGATGGCTATGGCCGCGGGCCTTGAGCGCATATTCGAGGTCGGCCCGGTGTTCCGCGCGGAGAAGAGCTTTACCAGCCGCCACGCGACCGAGTTCACCGGCTTCGATCTGGAGTTCTCCTATATAGATTCCTATGAGGACGTTATGCGCATCGAGGAGGAGATGCTGACCGACGCGCTGAAGAACGTAGCCGAGAAGTACGGCGATGAGATCGAAAGGCTCTACGGCCTCAAGACCGTGGTCCCCACGCTGCCCTTCCCCCGCATAAAGCTGCACGACCTTTACGACGAGCTCGAGAAGCGCTACGGCTACACCGTGCCCGAGGAGGAGAAGGTCGACCTCTCCACCGACGCGGAGAAGCTCTCCTTCAGATTCGCGCAGGAAGAGTTCGGCCACGAGTTCCTCTTCGTCACCGATTTCCCCAAGGACAAGCGCGCGTTCTACCATATGCGCAAGGACGGAGTTCCCCAGGGCTACGACCTCATCTGGCGCGGCACGGAGATCACCACCGGCGCTCAGCGTGAGCACCGCTATGAGATACTGAGGCAGCAGGCCGATGAGAAGGGCCTCGGCGAGGACGTCAAGTTCTACATGGAGTTCTTCCGCTACGGCTGCCCGCCCCACGGCGGCTTCGGCCTCGGCGTAGACCGCATGACCATGCTCCTGCTCGATATCGGCATAAAGGAAGCGGAGTTCATATTCAGGAGCCCCATAAGGCTGAATCCGTAAAGCAACTTAATGAAAAAGTGCCTGTTTCGAGATGAAACGGCACTTTTTTTGCTGGATAAAGAGGTGCTTGTTAGTCGAGACCAAAGGAAATTCGCAGTATCATAATAGCATCTGTTGTGTTGATAACTCCATCACCGTTTACGTCTGCGGCGGAGCTGTCGATCAAATCGCCGCTAAGCAGATTCATTGCCGATCGCAGTGTCAGCAGGGCGTCGGTAACGTCGACCGTACCGTCTCCGTTCACGTCTCCGGAGCCCGCAGATGGAACAGGAGTAGGTGTCGGTGTGAAAGTTGGAGTCGGTGTCGGTGTAGGAGTCGGTGTCGGTGTGGGAGTTGGAGTCGGTGTAGGTGTAGGTGTTGGAGTAGGCGTCGGCGTTGGTGTTGGAGTAGGTGTCGGCGTCGGAGTATCTGTCCATATCTCTACAAAGGAACGGACATCCTGAAGGGACCTGAATATATGATGCTCGTATTGCAATATCACTCCGTTATTGTCGACGATCATGAACATGGGAGTTGTTATAGAGCCGTTGGAAAAAATAGCCGAAGTCAGGACGCTGTCGCGAAGAACATTTATAAACGTAAAGCTATAGCTTTACGCATAGCCGATGAGGTCGTTCTCCGTCTCGGAAGATTTCATAAGGGCAACGCCAAGTATTTGGACCCCATATTCGGGATGATCATTGTAGAACTGGTTCGCAAGCTGAATGTTCGGTGAAGAGACGATGCAATTATAACAACCAGTCTGCCATATATAGACCAACGTGATGTCTTTTTGACTAAAAAAGTTTCCGTTTAAGTATTGGTTGCTCCCGAGGAACTTTGCATGCATATCGATAAGGCTTTCGCCTACCGGAGCCTCAGCGCTCGTTGGCACAAAGAACATACATGCAGTCAGAGCAACAGACAGGAACAGCGCAAAGATTTTTTTAAGATTCATAGAACAGCTCTCCCTTGCTTTTCTGAAATCAGTACTATTATAACGTACTTGAAAAGCTTTGTCAAGAACAGCAGCGAGACGGATCGTGTCAATAACTTCCGGGAGAAATCAAGCGCAAGGATCGAGGGGTTTGA
>CAMZFO010000025.1 GCA_947306125.1 uncultured Clostridia bacterium
AGCTGATACACGCAACAAAGCCCGCGAAAATGCGGGCTTTGTCAGTAATCTGAAGAGGATCTGCATCCTCTTTTTTACTCTTATTCATATATTTCCCTATCGAGATACCGCCATATCAGCCGACGTCTATCCAGAGCGCCGGTCGTACGGCAATGGTATCGCCGGGAGAGTTGGGGCTGCTCTCAACGCCGGCGCCCGCGGTATCCACCGCGCCGTTTGCTCCGACGAATGCGGCGTTTCGCTGATCCATGCCGGGCGACCTCAACCACCACCTGCAGTATCCGCTGCCGTTATTGGGCGGGTAACTGCCGATAGAGTTGGCATAGGCGGTAGCTTGGCACTTCCTTGCGCCGTTGGAGCCGAAATACCTGTTGGCTTCGTTAATGCTTAAGAGGAACACCCTGTCGGAGGTGTTTTCCCCGCCCTCAGTGCCGTAAACGGGATTGTTTTCGTTCTTTAAAAGGGACGAGCATATGCGAGCCTTCTCGACCGCGGTGAACGCGTTGTTGTAAAATTCTCCGTTGAGCCAGCTCCTGAGGCTGCTTTCCTTCCACGTCACGTCCGCGGCGGAGCTGTTATACGGCCTTGAATCAAGCGCATATTTGCTGATGACGAGCGCCTTGGTCCCGTTCTTTTGCAGCACTATCCATTCAATGTCCTCCTTGCCGTTGGAGGAATTATTGTCCTGCTCATACTTCCCCGCTTTTATCACGTCGCCGACTTCTACGGGCATTGGAGTCGCTGTAGGCTTCGGAGTCGCCGTGGGCTTCGGAGTCTTAGTGGGCTTGGGAGTCGGGGTCGCCGTCGGCTTCGGAGTGGGAGTTTCGGAAGGCTCCGCGCTCGGAGAGACGGTATCGGAGGGCCGCGGCGAATCCGAAAGCTCGGCGGAGGGCTCCGGCGTCACGGAAGGCGCGGGAGTCGACGAAGGCTTGGGAGTCGGCGCCACGGTCGGCTTGGGAGTGCCCGTGGGGGTCGGAGTTTCGGCGGGAGCGGGAGTCTCGGAAGGCTCCTGAGTCTCGGTCGGAAGCTCGGTCGCGGGCTCTGCAGACGCGGTCGGCGAAGGGGTGGGCGCGGGAGTTTCGGTCACTGGCGGCTCCGTCGTTTCCGGAGTGGGCTCGTATGTAATGACGGCTTCGGTGGGCTCGGGGGTATCTGCGGCGGCATCCCTGCCGGGATCGCCGGGACGTCCGAATACGCCCGCTGCCGCAAGCGCGCCAATAAGACCCAAAAGCAGGACTGCGGCGACGCCGATCAAAAGACCGGTCTTCCTCTTTTTCTTCTCTTCCTTGGGCTCCGGCTTTTTATTCTGTTTTGTTGCGGCTCCTTCGGGCTTTGCCTTTGCGCCCGCGGCTTTCGCGCCCTTTGCGGACGCGGCTGCACCTATGGTCTGCCCGGCCTTGACCGACTGCTTTTTACCTTTGGATTCGGGCTTTTTCCCGCCCTGCTTGGGCTCCGCCTCAGCTGAGGGCTTTGCGCCCGCCGAAGGCTTCACAGCCGCTCCTGCCGCCGCTGCGCTCAAAGGAGCTATCGGCGCGGCGGACTCATCCTCCGCGTTCGCATTCTCCCAAGCGGAATGGCACTGCAGGGCTACCTTCATCTCTGCAGCGGAAGCAAACCTGTCATCAGGCGAGAACGCGCAGGCTTTGAAAATAATATTGGAAAGATCCTCGTCGGCTTCGCAGGGTGCGGGTATTGCCTCGCCCTTCATCCTGCGGTTCATGGCCTGCTTCCTGTCGCTCGAAGAAGCTTTGCCCGGCTCGGCGCTCATGAAAGGAAGACGGCCCTTATTAAGCGCGCTGTACATGACGAGACCTAACGAGTAGAGGTCGCAAGTGGAATTATACTCCTCCCCCTTATACACCTCGGGGGCCATGTAATTATGCGATTCCTTGAGGACTTCCGCAGAAGCGTGCTTCTGGAAGCGGCGCTCCGCTCCGAGATCGCCGAGCTTGAACGCGCCGTCTTCGGTTATGAATATGTTTTCGGGCTTGATATCCCGGTGAACTATCCTGCTCTTCTTGCAGCGGACGAGCGCGCTGCTGATATCGACGCCGAGCTTTACGGCCTCGGCCTCGGTCAGCGGTGACTCGGCCATCCTTTGCGCGAGGCTCTTTAAGAGCTCCGTGCGGATCAAAACGTCAAAGCCCACACCTTCGGACTTGGGTATTATCTGCGAATCCTCGTATGAAACGACGTTGGGATGACCGTTGAATTTGCCCATCAGATGGACGTCAGCCGCGGCTTCCTTGGCAAGCTCGGAATAATGCTCGGCTATCTCGGCTTCGCTCATACCCTTTTTGCGCAGATGCTCGAGCTCGCCCCCGTCGCGGGGAACGGAAATGTATTTGATCGCGGAATACTCCCTGCCTTCGGCTGTTTCGCGGTATGCTTTATAGACCCTGCCGCAGCCTTCCGCTCCGATCAGGCTCTCGGCATACCACTCGCCGAAAAGAGGCTCGAATTTCCGGATCGTCTCCATGCCCAATTTGCTCCCTTTTGCAGATGTTTTCCCAACCGTTATATGGCCTTTCCTTTCGGGTTCACCCGCCGCGGCCTCACCTTTAACTAATTTATTATACCAGATCATTTCATGATAATCAATAACAAAAAAGCCTGATTATTTATGAATTGTTTGTATTTTCTATCAGTTCAACCGTTTTTTGACAAAAACACAGCCCGAAAACCGTGCACTCCGCGGCCGTGCGGAGGCGTAAACGTAATTGCAAATACTCAGATCGTATAAACATCGTCAACGCCGTATCTTCAACACCTTGACGATGCAAAAAAGCAAAACCCCGGAACCTCACGGTTACGGGGTTTTTGGAGCTGGTGAGCAGATTCGGACTGCCTACCTCTTCATTACCAATTCATTTTTCCCTTATCATAGCTTTTTCTATCGTGTTATAGCTTGCCCTAATTTTTCAAGCGTCTATTAGCATTATTGAGTATATGGCTATTCTATCTTTCCCTATTGTGCCGCGCCTTTGCGTATTGGCTTCTGCTTTTCCTGTATTGGTTTTGTATTGGTTTCAAATTGGGATGGTATCCCCGATAATAATACCCCCCCCTATACCTTAAAAATCCTGTTACTTTTGTTACTGCTGTTACGGGGGCGGCAGTAGAACAACATAGGGCATAATAGAACAAGCTACCACAACACAGTAAAATAGGAAAACGTAACAATGAGGACACAGAAAAAAAGGGAAGTTTTGTTACCTATCCAACACGGTAAAAAGGGCGGCAGTATACCCTGAGGGGGATATCAGGCGCAAGAAATCGGGCGGGGTTGATTCCAAAACTACACGCGAATACAAAAAGGCGTTTCGCTCATAGCAGTGCACCCTTGCTTTTGTTAGGCAGCAAACGAACCACTCTATTATAAATCTCGTTATCTTTCATCCACTCAATCAACCATTTTTCGGGATTGGTCGAGCTGAGGCAGGCGCTGAAATCTCCATTGAGCTTTGTTATAAGCTCAGTGTGTCCGCCCCTGTTCAGGAACTTATAGACGGTATAGATCCATTGATCCATGCGGTCGAGGGCGACCATATAATCTATACTCCTCTCATGCTCTTCAAAGGCGCGTCCTATAGCTATAAGATATAGGGGCGGCCGATTGCCGCGGCGGTTCTGGTTCTTGTTTCGGTTATTGATACGATATAAGCACTCCCGCGCCTTATCTGCTTTGATATTGTTCTGCTTTTTCTTTGCACCCATCCCGGCAGCTCTGCACTTCTCACACCTAACCGCATTTGTACGTGCAGGGAAAATACTCCCGCAATCTTCGCAATACCTTAAATTGAACTTGCCCGCCCTTAGCCTCATAAGATCATAAAAGTATAGCTCATCTATACTATCCACTTCAAAAGCCGGGATCATCTTTCCGTCATCAAGGAAGTATAACACCTTTAGCGGCTTGATTGTTTCCATCATGCCGGGAATATCTGATAAATCAAGTTTCTTGCTACTCACACGGGCTAAAACGTTATGCGGATAATATGGCGGGCTTAATTTGATAATGCCGCCAGTGCTAAAGGCTTTCAGCATATCCGCACGGCTTCCGCCTTTTTTCGTGTATTCATCATTCTGCTTTTCATACTGAGCTATAACAATGCTCCCAATCGGTTCAACCTTCAATTGGGATAATTTGCCGTTTGCAAGGAAAGCCGCGCCTTTTCCCGGTTCTGTATCCTCTTCGATTCGGATATAACCGTTATCCAAAGCTAATACTATCATATTGCCGCCCCTGTTCTATTACTAACCATTTATATACCGTTATCTATTCGATAATGTGTGTAGCATATAGCCTTTGTTTATCGTTAATAGTTTGGTATAATAAATATAGCAAATCTATTATTAACCATTTCTATTATATCATTGATTGGTTGGATTTGCAATACTATCGCAGGAGGATTTTATGCGAAACAGTTGCTTTTATGATCGACTCCCCAAGTATATGAGCTTGACGGATTGCTGCACCTATTTCGGGGTAAGCAAGTATTGGTTGAGGCGCTGCATCAAAGAGGGGCGGCTTATCCCCATAAAGATGGGTAATGCGTTTATGATCGAGGTATCGGCGCTTGAGTCCCTTCTTTCAAGCTCTACGGGGGAGGCGGGCATTGTATGAGCGTTGAGAAGGTATATTACAGCGTAAAAGAAACAGCCCTGAAAACAGGGCTGAGTCAGAAGTATTTGAGGGCGGGGCTGAGTGACGGAACAATACCTCACATCAGATCAGGCAACAAGTACTTAATCAATCTTCCGTTATTGCTTGAGCGGCTTAATCAGGAATGTAACGGGGGTAACTACTTATGAATATGAGCTTGGAAGAGATAACCGAAAAGATTGAGGCCCGGTTTCGTGATATTCCCGAATACAAGGCAAGCCCCTACAAGCTTGAACTTAAAACAGGGAGCGAGGATAACCCCGAATATGAGTATATTGCAAACGGCACGCTTTTGTTGGATCGCGTAATCGAATATGACAACGGCGAGGAAAGCAAAAAGGTTTTGGAGCTGACGGCGGTTTACGGCGGCAAATATGCCGAGCAGCTAAAAATCCCCGCCGAACAATTAACCCCGGCAAACTTCGCTGCCAAGCTTCCCGTTGCTTTTCGCCCTGCACGCAAGGGGCGGGCGGTTGCTTCAATAGTCGATTCGATCAAGGCTCAGGCTCTTATAGTCGGGGAAGAAACGGTTTACAGCCATACAGGATGGATCGAGCTTGACGGTAAGCCCGTATTTCTGCACGCCGGAGGGGCGGTCGGTACAACCGAACAATTCAAGGTTGAGCTTGCCGAGAGGCTTTCGGGGTATCGCTTTTCAGACGAAAACCACCCCGATAAATGGGAAGTGTTCAAAAAGCTTGCCAACCTTGCCCCTAAGCGGATCATGTACCCGCTTATAGCCTTTGCGGCATTGTCACCGCTCAATTACTTTTTATCGCAGGAAGGAATAGAACCCGCTTTTTTGATGTTCTTATACGGTAAAACAGGCATAGGCAAAAGCACCTTGACGGCTCTGCTTCTTTCCCTGTTTGGTCGGTTTGGTTATAGGACGATGCCAAACAGCTTTAAGGATACCGCTAATGCCCTTGAAGCGAAAGGACAGGCGTTAGCCGATGTTTTAACCGTCATAGACGATTACCACCCCACCGCAAGCCGTAACGATGAAAAAGAGATGAGCGGTATGTTTCAATCTCTTTGCAGATCATACGGGGACAGAACCGGGCGAACTCGCCTTGATTCGGATTCGACGCTTCGGAAGAGCTATATCGTCAAGGGGAACGCGCTTATAACCGGGGAAGATATGCCCGATATAGGGGAAAGCGGCTTAGCCCGTTTATTCCTTATAGAGCTTGAGCCGAACGATATTGATATTAACCTTGTATCCGAGGTTCAGGCGTTAGCCGATAGGTTATCCGAATGTATGAGGGATTTTATCTCTTGGATAGCAGATAATAGCCGCTCGTTATCGAATGAGCTGAAAAAACATTTTTACGAATACCGCAACCAGGCGGCTACAACCGGGCACAGAAGAACCGCCGAACAGATAGCCCATTTAATGGTATCTGTAAAAACAGGGGCGGCTTTCCTGTCCACACAAGGCGTGGTTTCAAAAGAGGAAGCTAATAAAATCATATCGGAAGCTTGGAACATACTAATAGAATTGGGAGAAGAGCAGACCAAATCTATAAAGAACAATGATCCGTGCGTGATTTTCCTAACCACCCTTAAAAGCCTTTTGGATCGTCAAATTATCGTGTTTTCGACTAACCGGGATTTTACCTTGAGCGGTCGAAATATAGGATACCATCTTGATGGACACTATTACGTGAAGTTTGACCCCTGCTATAAAGCGGTAAATCAAGAGTTATTCCAGACGGATGGCGGGCGGCTTCCTGTTGACAAGCGAACATTGAAAAGACGATTGCTTGAAGCGGGATACATTGTCCCTTATAGACCGAACGAAATCGATTGGATAAAAAGCTTCGCAAACAACAAAGGCCGATTTACATGCTTCAAGGAAAGTATCTTTGAAGAACTACCCGCCGAATAACCGCATTATAGCTCCCCAGTTTCGATTTAAGCGCCTTTATTCACAGCTGAGTATTTATACTTCTGCAACAACCAAACGCGATACGGTTTAAATACCGCGCTCAGGGGCGGCTTAATACCCCGCCCCTTTCTTTATACGGTTTCTCCCGTATCATTTAGCGTGAAGGTCGATTCATAACTGCAATCAAGTGCAACGGCTATCTGCTTTATATCCTTTTCCGTAAAGTTATCCCGGCTAAGTTTATTGTTCAGATTCTGCCTTGATGTTCCGAGCTTTGCCGCTAACTCTGTTATAGTGAGGTTTCGCCGTCCGAGAATGATTCGTATTTTTTCGCTGACGGTAAGCTTCATATAATCACCACTCTTTCGGTTTAATTGTACACGAAAAAGTTAAAAAAGTCAACAGAAAATTGCAAATATCTATTGACAATAGACACTTATTGATGTACAATATCAACAGAATCTAAAGGAGGTATAAACACTATGAAAAACAATGAACTTCTAAACAGAATCGCTTCTTTGAATAAGCGGCTTGACGGTATCGTTTCCGTTATCTATCTGCTTGAACAGGCGGGCACTCCCTTCTCAAATGAGGTATTCAACAGAGCGGGAGATCAGAAGAACAGCGATTTGGACAACTTGATTCTCAGACTTCCCGGAGCGCTCGAAAGCGTTGCAAACAGCATTCTTGATATTGAAGATGAATACACGGAGATCATGTGTATGATAAGAGAAAACAATCAAGGTTAACACCGTTAACTTTAGGTAGTCTGTGCAGTTGTCCCGCAAAAAATAATGGTTTTGCGGTAACAGTTGTAACAGGATTGTAACAGAGGTTTTGTTACACGATTTTCCAAGAAAATATAAAGGATTTTCTTTATATGTAACATTTGTAACAGAGAATTATAGTATAGGAGAATTTTATTATGGCAAGTACAGTATTAAAGACCACGAAAGAGGGCAAGGCTTTTTATCTGATTCGTGTTCATCCTACCGCCGATAAAGAGGTAAGCCGCCGATGGTATGTCCCGGAGGGATGGTCGAAAACGGCTATCAAGAGAGAATTAACAAAAGTTGCCGCCGAGTTTGAGCGCCAAGTAAAAGCGGGAGAAATCCTTAATCGAGCGGAGCGTGCAGCAGTTGAAGCAAAGCGGGCGGCAGAAGAGGCGCGGATAAGCTCTTTCAAATCCTACGTTGAAAAGGTCTATATGCCCGGCGTTGTTGCCCGCTGTTCGGAAACAACCCGGACTTGTTACGGTCTGCTTTTCAAAAACAACATCTTCCCCGCGATCGGTGATATAAAGCTCCCGGATATTACCCCCGCCCATATAACCGCGCTGTTGGTCGATATGCAGATAAACGGGAAAGCTCATGCCTCTTGTGTTAAGGTTTACGCTTTGCTGAACAACGTATTCAAAGCCGCTTATCTTGATGAAAGCATATCGGTAAATCCCATGTGGAAGGTCGAGCGCCCCAAGCCCCGCAAGGACGAAAAGGGCAATCCCGAGAGCGGCGCGGCTTATACTGTGGAAGAGATCAAAGCTTTATGGGCGGCTCTTTCCTCTGAGCCTTTGAAATGGCGGGCTTATATCCGGCTGTTGGTCGATACCGGGATCAGGCGCGGCGAGGCGTGCGGTCTGAAATGGTCGGATATTAATAATGAGAACGGCTCCATTACCATATCCCGCAATCTCTGTTATACCCCGGAAAAGGGAGTGTATCAGGATACCCCCAAGAGCGGCAAAACCCGCATTGTCCCCGCAAGCTCTGAATTGCTAAAGCTTCTCAAACAGCTAAGAGGCGAACAAGCAAAGGCTTGTATGTCTGAATGGGTATTCACTCAGGACGGGTTAACCGATCCCATGCACCCCGATTCCCCCACCCGATATTTCAAGAACCTTGGTAAACGCTGCGGTGTGGAAGGTCTCCACCCCCATAAACTCCGTCACACCTTTGCGAGCCTTGCCATAACAAACGGCGCGGATGTTGCCTCAGTATCGGAAGTATTAGGGCACTCCGATAAAGCCGTAACGCTGAGAATGTACACCCACGCAGATGAAGAATCAAAGAAAAGCGCTGCGGCTATCGTTTGGAACGCTATAAACGAATAACGAAAACGCCGCCCGGTATCACGCCGGACGGCTCTTTTTTTATACCTCATGTGGGTTTTTATGTGGGTTTTTAGCAGTATGCCGCCCCTGATGATAAAAGAAAAGCCCTGATTTTCTTAGTGAAATCAAGGCTTTTTCTTGGAGCTGGTGAGCAGATTCGGACTGCCTACCTCTTCATTACCAATGAAGTGCTCTACCTACTGAGCTACACCAGCGCGCTTCAAGCGACGAATGATATTATAACGAATGAGTTCTGATAATGCAACCCCTTTTCAGCCGGAAAGTGCAATATATTTTTCAGCGCCGGCAGTCCGGAAATATGCCGAAAGCCTTATTCGGCAAAAATATAATTAAAAATCTATTGCAAATCCTTTGGTATTGATGTAAAATTCCAATGAATCCAACGAAAGGAGATAATTAACATGGACGAGGAAAGAGATTTTGTAGTCTTCACCGATGAGGACGGAAACGAATTCGAACTCGACGTTATCAAGTATTTCTTCTATAAGGACAACGAGTATGCCATACTTGCCGACTGCAGCGGCGAATGCGAGTGCGGCGACGAGGAATGCGAGGACGAAGAAGGCGGCCTTTACATCATGCGCATCATCGTGAGCGAGGATGAGACCACCGAGGAATTCGTTCCCCCCGAGGAAGAGGATATGGATGAGCTCATCGAGATCGCCGAGAAGATGCTTGCTGAGGACGGCTGCTGCTGCGGCGAGGACTGCGACGACTGCGATCACGAAGAGTGCGACTGCGGCTGCGAGCACGATCACTGCGCCTGCGGCTGCGAGGACAAATGATCCAACACACCATCGACTTGAAAACCACCTGCTTTTTAAGGCAGGTGGTTTTGCTTTTTGTTATTTCTTTTCCACTATATTGTTTGCGTCCTTATAGATGCTGTTTTCCGGTATCACTCCGCGCACGCAGGAAACGGGATAGATATTAGTCCCCCGCCCTATTACGGTGCCGGGATTCAGCACGGTGTTGCACCCGACCTCGACCCGGTCGCCGAGTATCGCGCCGAACTTTTTGCGGCCCGTCTCGATCTGCTCCGCGCCGCTTTTTACGACTACCTGCGTCCTGTCGCTCTTGACGTTGGAAGTTATAGATCCCGCGCCCATGTGAGACCTGTAGCCCAGTATGGAATCGCCGACGTAATTATAATGCGGCACCTGCACGTTATCGAACAGCACGACGTTTTTAAGCTCGACGGAGTTGCCTACGACGCAGTTCTTGCCGACTACGGCGCCGCCCCTTATAAACGCGCAGTGGCGCACCTCCGCTCCGTGATCGATTATACAGGGAGGCGCGATATAGGCCGAGGGCAGCACCTTGGCGTCCTTCGCTATCCATACGCCCTCCGAGGGAGAATCGAATTCATCGGCGGGCAGGGTCTTCCCGAGCTTCAGTATGAAATCCGAGATCCCGGCAAGCGCGTCCCATGGGTTATCGAGTCCCTCGAAAAGCCCGGCCGCGATGCTGTGGTCGAGATCCAAAAGATCCTTGGTCTTATACATAAGCACCTCACTTGACAGCTATCAGCTGCCCCTTCTGACGCATTACCTCAATAACGCTGTCCACCTGCTGCTCGCAGATATCGTGCGACGGCGCCTCTACCATTACTCGGAGAACGGGCTCCGTACCGGATTTCCTCAAGAGTATCCTTCCGTTATCGCCGAGCTCCCCGGTCACGCGCTCGACAGCGGCTTTAACGTCGGGATCGTTGAGCGTATCGTCCTTATCCTTTACCTTGACGTTTTTGAGCACCTGCGGGTATACCTCGAGATCCTCCGTAAGCTCGGAGAGCGGGAGCTTCCTGTCGAGCATTACCTGCATCACCTTTATGGCTGTGATGAGTCCGTCGCCGGTAGTCGCATACTTGGCGAAAATAATATGCCCCGACTGCTCGCCGCCGAGCATATGCCCGTTGGCGCGCATATTTTCATAGACGTATTTATCGCCCACGGCGGTCTTCTCATAATCTATTCCGCACGCGTCGAAAGCCTTATAGAGCCCGAAATTGCTCATGACCGTGGTGACGACGGTGTTGTTGGCGAGCGAGTCGCGCTGCTTCATATGCCTGCCGCAGAGATAGAGTATCGCGTCGCCGTTCAGCACCTCGCCCTTTTCGTTTACGGCAAGGCACCTGTCCGCGTCGCCGTCGAAGGCGAAGCCCGCGTCAAGATGCTTTTCACGAACGAGCCTCTGCAGCGTCTCTATATGAGTTGAGCCGCAGTCCTCGTTAATATTCGTGCCGTCGGGGGTGTTGCCGATAACGAAGGTCTCGGCGCCCAAAGCGTCGAAAACGCTCTTGGCTATAGCCCAAGTGCTTCCGTTCGCACAGTCAAGGCCTATGCGCTTGCCGCTGTAAGAATGAGTCGCAAGCGAGATGATATAGCCGATATAGCGATTCCTTCCGGCGGAATGATCTATTACCCTGCCTATGCGCTTATCGGTGGCATACGGAGGCTCGGGATAGACGCCGTCGAGATACTTTTCTATCTCGGCTATGACCTCCTCCTCCATCTTTTCGCCGTTGGAATTCAAAAGCTTTATGCCGTTATCGTGAAAAGCGTTATGGCTGGCGGATATCATTATGCCGCAGTCGAAATTTTCGGTCCTCGAGATATAGGACACGCTGGGCGTGGTGGTGACGTGCATCAGATACACGTCCGCGCCGGAAGAGGTCAGACCGGCAGTGAGCGCGCATTCGAACATATAGCTCGAAAGCCTCGTATCCTTGCCGATAACGACCCTGCATTCACGATCCCTCTCGAAATAAGACCCGAGGAAGCGGCCGATCTTAAATGCGTGCTCGACCGTCAGATCAACGTTTGCTTCACCGCGGAAACCGTCGGTACCGAAATATTTGGACATTTCTGCCTCCTTAACATTGGATCTTCGGATTATACCCAATAAATATTATAACACAGCGGTGCTTTGCTTGCAAGAACGGATAAAATGGTTTACAATAGAGGAGCAAAAAAATCATGCGTACCATCGGAGGAAGGCATAATGAAACGTCTGCTCCCGCTCATCATAGCTATAATACTTCTTTTCTCGATAACGGCGCCCGTTTCGGCGGACGGCTTTGGCGACGAGGTCCCCGAGCTGCCCGAGCTCTTCGGCTTCGGCGGCGACGAGGAGCGCGCCGTACTTTTCGACCTTGACAGCGGAGCCGTGCTCTATGAAAAGAACAGCTCCGAGCAGGCAAGGCCGGGCTCGCTGACGGTCATGATGACCGCTCTGCTCCTTATCGAGAACACCGATCCCGCCGATTGGGACTCTCCCCTGCCCCCTCTTAAGGAGGTCAATTCCAAATGGAGCGCACGCGGCGCGCAGATGGGCCTGAAGGAGGACGACACGCCCACGAGGCGCGATCTGCTCTATGCTCTGCTGCTTACAGGCGCGGCGGACGCGGCTTTCGTAACGGAAATAATCGTTTCCGGCACGGAGGCGGAATTCGTGACCGCCATGAACGAGCGCGCACTGGAGCTCGGCATGACCGTAACGAGCTTTGACAACGGTTACGGCCTCGGCTCCGGCTCGCACTACACCTGCGCGGCTGATCTTGCTCTGCTGACCTCTGCCGCAATGAAAAACAGCCTGTTCGCGCAGGTCTGCTCGGCGAAGGAGTATTACTGCTCCTCCGGCTGCGGAGGCAAGCTTCTGACCAATACCAACACTGAGCTGGATCAGGAAGGGTGCATAGGCGTAAAGTCCGGCTCCGACAGCGAGCGCGAGCACTGCGTGATCACGGCATATAAGATAGGCGAGGCGAGGATAGGAGCCGTCGTGCTTGAAGCAAGCACCGACGCTTCGGCATACGCTTCGGCAAAGAGGCTTATTAACGCCGGGGCTTCCGTCTATTCCTCGGAGGGCGGGCTCTATCCGTATTCGCCTACCAACGCGCTATTCAGGGCCGTACGCGAAACCGTGCTCAAGGACGCCCCCGCGGGAAACGCCGCCTTATCATGCACGGCGGGCGAGAGCCTGCGCGTCTGCGGCGCGAGCGAGACCGCTTCCGGCACGAGCATATGCGTATACAGGGAAGGCAAGTTCCTTTGGGCCGATCAAAGCGACCTTGAATTCGTATGCTATATTGACGACATATTCATCGAAAACGGACCCTCGCTTTCACGCGAGATGGAAAAGGGCGAGCAGATCGCCGTCGAATCCGTGATCTCCACGAGGCATAGGATCGAATCCGTATCGCTCACGCTGCAGCTTCCGGATGGGACCGTGAAGCTCCGGAGGGATTATACTCCCGGCGTTTGCGGGATATGCGGCCTTGCAGGGACTACGCTTGCCGACTCGCTTACGGGCCTGCAGCTTTCCGAGGGCATTTATACCTGCACGCTCGAGGCGATCGTCTCCGCTTCCGTCCCCGGCGCCGAGGCAGAGGAGATCGTAAAGCGCAGTATCAGCCTGCTTTCCGTTGGCACGGGCGGAGAATGCGTTTCCTACAACCCCGGTTACGGCGTTAACGCGCCGAACGGAGAATGCTTCCTCGGCGAATTCACCATCCCCGAGGAAACTCCCACTCGCGCAGGATTCACTTTTGCCGGATGGAACTCCTCCCCCGAGGGGCTCGGCGAATCCTTCGCGCCCGGTCAAACGGTCTCCGTGGAACAATCGCTCACGCTCTACCCCGTCTGGCAGATCGGCGAGGCTAAATGGGAGGTCGACGCAAGGGCTACTCACGAAGGCTCGTTCATGCTCGAAGGCTTTGCGCGCAACTATGCTGGCATCACTTCGCTGACTCTCACCGTGTCCGGCGAGGATGGCGCGGCGCTCGATAAGACCGTGCTCCTGCGCGCGAATACCGCCGAGCTCGGCACCCTGTTCATGGAGGAGCCCGTCGTACTCGATCCAGGCAGTTATACCGTGGAGCTCAAGGGCGCTGCCGGAGGCGCTGCGGCGGAGACGCTTTTCAGGTCGGAGCTGACAGTATCCAAGGAAAATATCGCCACCCCCGTCCCCGAGATAACGCCTGCGCCGGAGAACACGGAGCCGGCCGAGAAGAAGCCCTTCATAAACCTCGCCGCAGTTCCCATCGCGGTATGGTTCGTGATAGGCGCCGCTGTGGTCGCCGGGCTCATTACCGCCATAGTTATGATCATTAAGCGCGGATAAACAGAATAATCTTCAGTCGCCTCCCGTAAACATAGGTTTATGGGAGGTGGTTTTTTTGCGCATAGATAAGGGAAAGCTCAAATACGCGGCGGATACCGCGCTGACTCTCCTCGTGGTGCTCGGGACGCTTAGCCTTGCGTGGATAGGCTTGACCAAAACCGAAAGCATACCCGTTTCCGCAAAGCCCAAGACGGGCGAAACGACAATAATACAGGGCGATACCGTGATAGTGATCGACGCGGGACACGGAGGCTTTGACGGGGGCGCGACGGGGGTGAATACGGGTGTGCCGGAGGCGGGACTTAATCTTGAAGTTGCAAAACTGCTTGAAGAAAAGCTCAAAAAATGCGGCTTTACAGTTATTATGACGAGGACTGACGAAAACGCCCTCGGGAGCACCAAGAGCGAGGATATGGACGCACGCAGAAGGATCATGGAGCTCGATCAGGTCGATATCTGCGTGAGCATACACATGAACAAATTCCGCGACAGCACTGTGTCCGGGCCTATGGTATTCTATATGAGGGGCTCGGAAGAGGGCAAAGCGCTTGCCGAGCACGTCATGGGTAACATATGCGAGCTCACCGGAAGGCCGCTGAGGTCTGCGAATCCGGAGGATCTTTTCGTGCTGAGAGTGCCCAAAGCGCCTTCCGTGCTCGTGGAATGCGGGTTCCTCTCAAATGCCGCGGACGAAGCGAAGCTGATGACCGGGGAATACCGAAATACTCTGGCGGAAGTTATAGCCCAAGGTATCGCCGAATACCTTGCCGCCGCGAAAAACGGGGATACTTAAAGCCCCGAAGCCGCAAAGCCCGGGGCAGTAAAATCGTTACGGATCTATTTTTTGAGCAGAGCGCCCACGATGATGAAGTGCTCCGGAAGCAGGCCGTTTTCGGCCCACAGCACGGATTCGCCGAAATACTTTCCGAGGCATCCGGCAACGTCCCCGCCAATGGACTCAATGGAACAGCGCTTCTTTTGCGGAAAACGGCAGGGCTTGCCCTCCGGCCTCGTGCAGACCGCGCAGATGTCGCATCCGCCCGCCGAAAGCGCGAGGCTTCCGGGAGTCGCCTTCTCAAGTTCATAAAGCTCGTCCATGAGCTTCCGCTTTACGGGCATTAACAGTTCCTCATAAGCGGCGCGCGCGTCGTCCACGCGGCGTTCATGCTCAGGTATCATGACCTTTTCTGCGATCAGGAGTATGCTGCTGTAAGCCGACCATATGTCCGCCGGATCGAAGTCGTACGGCGGGCACGCCCATCTTTTGCCGAAGCCCGGGCATTCGGCACAGCAGGCGGCAAAGCGCGGGATATCGACGCAGGTCTTTACAAACTCGCTTAACGGTATCTCCCTTTTAAGCTCGATAAGCTCGAATTCCATACTCACACCAGCTTTTCGATCTTTTTGGAGAGAAGCTTGCCCATGCTGCTGTGGTGCATGGATTCCTTGACCTCCTTGAGCAGCTCGGTATCCTTTATTATCCTGAATTCGGGGATTTCGAAGGCTTCTCCCGCGTGCTCGAGATAATGGATGAAAACGTCGTAATAATCGCCGGAAGCGCCGTGCTCCTTCGCTATCCTCGGAAGCACGACCTCGTGTATCGAGCGCAGCGATATCTCCGAGCCGCTGTTTTCAGCATATGCGCCGATAACCTCCATCATCTCGTTATAAGCCTCGCACTCGGTCATGGTGCGCTCGATATAATAGTATTCGCCCTCAAGCCCGTAAACGAAGCGCTTTGCGTCGTAATATCCGAGGCTGATGTTATAGCGCGTCTGCTCCGGCGCGAATTTAAGCGTGCTCCCGAGCTTGCGCTTGGGCTCGATATAGCTTACGGTAACGCCGTTCCTTGCGCGGACGCGCTTCTCCCTGCCCAATCCGCCGGTGAGCCTTACGGCGATTATATCCTTATAGCCGTTATCGATAAGCGGGGTGACGGGCAGAGAATCGGCAACGCCGCCGTCCGTGAAGCGCTTGCCGCCGAGAATGGGTTCGTTCTTGAAAGCGGGGTAATACGCGCTCGCAAGCAGCATATCGTGTATCTGATCCTCGGGAAGATCCCTTACCCTTACGTCGAATTCCTTTTTATCCGTCAGCGAATAGGTAACGAGATAAAAATCGACGTCCGAGCTCCTTATGGCGGCAGGATCCACGTACTCCCTGAGAAGGTTTTTAAGCGGAGTCACGTCTATGCCGCCGCCCTTGAGTATAGAGTATACCTGGCGCAGCATGTGGCCGATCTCCACGGCCTTGATATCCCCGTCGAATACCTTGCTCATGGTATCGTCGCTGACGTCCATTACGTCCGAATAGCGGATATTGCTCCAAAGCTCCTCCGCCTTTTCAGGCGCGCGCATAGCCATAAGCGCTCCGTTCAGCGCGCCAACGGAGGTCCCGCTGACCGCGTTATACCGAAGGCCCTCCTCCTCGAGGGAGCGCCACACGCCGACCTCGTAGCCGCCCTTCGCGCCGCCGCCTCCGAGAGCTATGGCATAGGTTTTTTCACTGTCGAATTTCTTTTGCATTTCTTATTCAGCCGTTATCTCCGCAATTATTTTTTCAAGCGCCATGCCCCTTGAAGCCTTTACGAGCAGGGTATCCCCCGCCTTTAGCTCCCGCCTTATCGTTTCGGCGGCGGCTTCGCGCCCGAGATGGACCGCGTTTTCAAGCCCCGCCTCCCGCGCGGCTTCCGATATTAGCCTTGCCGAGCTGCCGACGGTGAATAGCATATCGAGCCCGAGCCCGGCCGCAACGCGCCCGACACCCCTGTGGAGCTCGTCCGACCTTTCGCCGAGCTCGAACATATCGCCGAGCAGAGCGAGCTTCCTGCCGTCTGCGTTCGCGAGCACCTTGAGGCTCGCCGCCATGGAGGTGGGACTGGCGTTATAGCAGTCGTTTATTATGACCGCTCCCTTATACTCCTTCTTTTCCATGCGGCCGCTGATGGTCCTGTAGCTTTCGAGGCCCTGCTTGATCTCCTGCATGGTGAGGCCAAGCTCATGCCCCGCGGCTGCCGCGGCAAGGCTGTCGAGCACCATATGCCTGCCCGACGCGGGAAGGGTGACGGGGATGCTGTCCGCACCGACTCTAAGCACGAAATCGGTGGATTCCATGCCGTGACAGACGATGCTTTCCGCCTTCACGAAGCAGTTGCCCTCGATACCGTAATAGACCGCCTTTTTGCCGCTGGGAAGACTGTAGCCCGCGAGCTTGTCATCCTCGGCGTTGAGAATAAGCGTGTTGCCGCGCATATTCGCAACGAGCTCGGTCTTTGCCCTCAGCACGCCGTCACGGTCTATGAGATTCTCCGTATGGACGTTTTCGATGTTCGTAAATATCGCGATATCCGGCCTTGCTATAGCGGAAACGCGGGTCATCTCGCCGAAATAGCTTATGCCCATTTCGAGCACGGCGACCTCGTTATTTTCCTCAAGACGGAACAGGGTCAGGGGAAGGCCCAATTCGTTATTGTGATTCTTCTCGGTCTTGAGCACGCTGAACCTCTGCGCGAGCACGCAGGCGGTCATCTCCTTGACCGAGGTCTTGCCGACCGAGCCCGTGACTCCGACGACTATTACGCCGCTCTTTTCGCGCACATATGCGCCTATCCTGCCGATCGCCTTATAGGTCGACTCGACTATGATCTGCGGCACGGAGGAATCGACCTCACGCTCGACTATCGCGCAGCAGATACGGTCCTCGATCCCCTTTATGAAATCATGACCGTCCGCACGCTCGCCGACGAGCGCGACGAAAACGGAACCGGGAGCGGCCGCACGGCTGTCGGTCGTTATCCCCGTGACGGGCGCGCCGGGAAGAGGACAGGACGCCGTTCCGTCCACGGCTTTAATAATTTCATTAAGAGTCAGTTCTATCATACTTGTTCATGCTCTCCTCGATAATTATCTGGCAGAGCTCGTTAAAGCCTATACCGACTGCGGCGGCCTCCTGCGGCAGAAGACTCATCGGAGTCATGCCGGGAAGAGTATTCGCCTCGAGCGCATATACCCTGCCCGCCTCGGTCACGATGAAATCGGTGCGGGAATAGGCGGAAAGCCCGAGCTCCTCATGCACCTTTACCGCGGCGGCCTTCATCTCCTCGGAGACGGCTTCGGGTATATCCGCGGGGCAGATCTCGTCCGTGCAGCCGGACTGATACTTGTTTTTATAATCGTAGAAGCCGCTCTTGGGGCGTATCTCGATTACGGGAAGCGCTCTTCCTCCGAGCACGCCCACCGAGAACTCGCGGCCCTTTATGTACTCCTCGGCGACTGCCTTGGGCTCATATGAGAGCGCAAGCTCTATGGCGGGAAGAAGCTCCTCCTCACTCCTCACGATGGAAACGCCGACGGAGGAGCCTCCACAGGCGGGCTTCACGACCATGGGGATGCCGACGTCCTTCAGCACGGAAGCGGCATAGGAAAGCTCGTTTCCGTCGAAATCATCGCGCAGAAGGGTAACGCCCCGGGGCATGGTGACGCCCTCGACGGGAGCCATGATGCGCTTTGCAACGGTCTTGTCCATCGAGACCGAGCAGGCCTTTGAGCCCGAGCCCGTATACTTGATGCCCATGAGGTCGAAGGTCGACTGCAGAGTGCCGTCCTCCCCCGCCGCGCCGTGCATGGCGTTGAAAACTATATCCGCCATTCCGCAGACTTCAAGCACGCCGCGCCCGAAGAACTCGCCCCTTGCCTGAAGCTCGGCAACGTCCGGAGCGCTCTCCCTGATGGAAGCGGTGTTGTTTATCGGCTCGGTGGTAAAGAGGGACTCGGGATCTGCGGTGATATCGAGCGCAGAATCCACGAGCGCGGTCAGATGACCCTTCTCGCGCAGGGCGGAGGCAACCTTCGCACCCGTCGAAAGGGAGACCTCCCTTTCGGGGCTGACGCCGCCGCAAAGTACAACTATCTTCATTAAAAGGTACCGCCTTTCATTGTTTTACCGGTTTCTTATAATTATATCATCGCCGTCCGCATTATGCAAATTATATTAAAAGCACGATCGTGTCAATAACTTCCGGGAGAAATCAAGCGCAAGGATCGAGGGGTTTGAG
>CAMZFO010000026.1 GCA_947306125.1 uncultured Clostridia bacterium
ACCATGATGGATTTGCCGGAAGGTCAATCTTGGGTTTTCGAGATGGTGCACAATACTTGGGTTTGCGCTGATGGAGGTCAGGGAAAAGCTGAGGCAGGAGGACTGATCGTACCCTCTTCCTGAGCCAATCCGCGTTCCTTTGTGACATACGGAAATATCTATGGTTCGTTGAAAGCCGTCTCACTTTCACACATTTTTCACACATACTCATTTTACATATGTCTGAAAGTGAGGACATAATGAACGATTTGGACAGTTTTTGAATGGCCGAAAAAGTCAGTGTTTTTATAGAAAAATCAGCATTTGCTTAACTTTTTTGAGGCAGAATTTGGGACTACTCCTAAGCGAAAGGTCGCGCGTTCGAATCGCGCCGGGGAGGCCAAAAACAATACCACACCCTTGCGGTGTGGTATTGTTTTTAGTACGCATTGCGTACGATTCGAACGCAGTTCGGTTACACGGCGTAAGCCGTGTCTCCGGCTCCGCTTCCTTTTTTCTATTAATCAAAGCGGAGCCGCATCGCGCCGGGGAGGCCAAAGGAATAGCCCCACCCAATGGCGGGGCTATTCTTTTGGTCGTCTTACAAGCAATCTGATGAATCGCGCCGGGGTTCGGAGCCGGTCGCCGCAGGCGATTTTGACCATCCGGTGAATCCATCCTTCGGATACCCAAAAAGGCGAAGAACGGGCGGCCTTGCTAGCGGAGCGCAGCAGCCCGCCCCGGGAAAGCCGGAAATTTCCTTGTAAATCAAATGGTTTTTCTTTATCCCTGTTCGGCTCCATTTGTCCGAACAATCTCCAAAAATGCCGATTGGCACCGGCGTGGGGTGCCGGAAAAAGAGTTGCGCTTAAATAGAATTCTGTATCCCGCTTATTTCACTTTCTGAAAGCGTGTTTGTGTTTCCATTTCAATCCCGATATCGTATCCTGAAATACTCCATCTGAGCATAAAGAAGCTCACCCGTAACAACCTCACGATGCAGGTGAAGTTTGCGGAGCTGAAAGAAAACAAGCAGTAAAGCCGTGCGAAGAGATCCCCGGCACAAAGGCCCCTCGTTTCATGCGAGGGGCCCTTTCATCGTTTTGTGATGCTTTGGTTTTAGTTCAGTAAACTATCCGTTTGTTTTGTATTGTCCCCGTTATTTCAGCAGTTCGAGCACCGCGCAGCGCTCGGGCATGGAGCGGATGGCGCCGCGCTTGGTGGTGACGAGGTAGGCGGCGGCATTGGCGAAGCGGAGCATTTGGGCGAGGCTTTCCTCCGTGCGGCCTTCAACGCCGTTGTCGAGCACGTTATCAAGCACGCTCGCGCAGAAGGTATCGCCCGCGCCGGTGGTCTCGATGGTGCCGCCCAGCTTGAAGGCGGGGACGAACACGCGGGCGGAGCCGTAATAGCAATAGCTCCCGTCGGGACCAGCGGTGACGTTGAGTATCTTTATGTTGGGATAGAGCTCCTTAAGGATCGCAGCGCCCTTGTCGAAATCGGTCTCGCCGGTCATGAACTCAAGCTCGTTGTCCGCTATCTTGAGGATATCGCAGCGGGCGAGGCCCCAGGCGATGCACTCCCTGGCAAGCTCAAGGCTCGGCCAGAGCGGGGGGCGGAGGTTCGGATCGAAGGAGATCAGCGCGCCCGCGGCTTTTGCGGCGGCTATCGCCTTTTCGGTCGCCGCCCTCACGCCGTCATGCGTCATGGAGAGCGTGCCGAAATGGAATATGCGGCAGTCCTCGATTATCGAAAGGGGCAGCTCGTCCGCGGTCAGCATCATATCCGCGCCGGGGTTCCTGTAGAAGGAGAAATCACGGTCGCCGTTTTCGAGCTTGTGGACGATGGCGAGGGTGGTATGCACCTCGCCGTCGGTAAGCAGGCCGGTCACGTCTATGCCGGCGTCCTCCACGGTCCTGCGGAGCTGGTCGCCGTACACGTCCCTGCCGATCTTGCCGATAAAGGCGGTCTTCCTGTTCAGCTTGTTGAGCATAGCGAGCACGTTGCAGGGCGCTCCGCCGGGGTTGGCCTCCCAAAGGGGGTTGCCCTGCTCGCTCACGCCGTTTTCGGTGAAGTCGATAAGCAGCTCGCCCAAGGCGCAAACGTCATATTTCTTTTCCATTTTCATACCTCTATATCGTATTTTTCAACGTCGATGATCGCCGCGCCGTCCGCCGAGAAGGTGATGGAATCGGCGGTCACGGGGGTGTAGATAACGAATGAAGCCGCCTGCTCGCCGTCGTTGACGAACAGCTCCAGGCTGTAACGGTCCATTATTATGCGGAGCTTCAGCTCGTCCTTCGCGGTGATGGGGAAGTCGCGCACGTTGACTATATCGTGCGGGAAGCCCGAACGGGAGCGGTCTACGCGGATGGTGTTGTTCTCCGGCTTGTGGCGGATGGTGGTCACGCGCTCGCCGTCCTTGGCGACGTTCAGCTTGAAGTAGCGGTACATCTGCCTGCTGTTGCCGGGGCGGACGGTGACGGTCATATCTATGAACCTGCCCGAAACGCCCTGGAGGTTCGTTTCGTCGGTTATCATTACTCCCTTATAGCTCACCTTTGTCTTGCGGAAGCGCTCTATTTCGCGCACGGGGTTCTGTATCAGCTTGCCTTCCCTTATGGAAAGCTCCCTGGGCAACGACATCTGGCCGAAGAACGGGAGCTTCTGCACCTTGCAGCCGGAGGTCTCCCAGCTCTGCATCCACGCAATCATAATGCGCCTGCCGTCCTTCGCCTTGAGGGTCTGCATGGCGTAAAAGTCCGTGCCGTAATCGACGGTCTGGGTGTTGTCGCGCATGAGGTGCAGCTTCTCGCGGTCGTAGCGGCCTATTATGCACAGAGTGGAGTTGCCGGGGTGGAACTCAAGGCCCATGCTCGTCATATCCTGCGGGCTCGTGAGCAGGACGTGCTTGCCCTCGAGCTCAAAGAAATCGGGGCATTCCCACATCTTGCCGAACTGGTTATGGCAGGAGGCGAGCACGGAGGCGAAGCGCCAGTCAAAGCCGTTCTCGCTCTCAAAGAGCAGTATGGAGCCGCTCTTATCCGCCGCGCGGTTGCCTACCACCGCCCAGAATTTGCCGTCCTCGAACCACAGCTTGGGATCGCGGAAGTCTATGGGGCTGCCGCCCTCGGGCAGATCCTTTGCGTCGAGCACGGGGTTGTTCTCATACTTTACATAGTCCGTCCCGTCGCCCACGGCAAGGCATTGAGTCTGCGTGCTCACCACGGAGCCGTTCTTGCGGCGGGTGTTGCGGTTGCCGGTGTACATCAAAAGCTGTCGCCCGTCCGGAAGCTCTATCGCGCTGCCGGAGAAGCAACCGTCCTTATCGGGGTATTCGTCAGGCGCGAGCGCGCAGGGGAGCCTTTCCCAATGGATGAAGTCATTCGTCTTCACGTGCCCCCAGTGCATCGTGCCCCACTTGGTGTCGTAAGGATAGTATTGAAAAAACAGATGGTATTCGCCCTTGTATACGGAAAAACCGTTTGGGTCGTTTATCCAGCCGACGCCGCCCGTCACGTGGAACTGCGGCTGATCTGCGGGATTCAAATGCTTGAGATACTTGTTTTCGAAGTCGCGGGCCTTCTGAAGTTTCGTCTTCATATGAAGAAGCTCCTTATTCGTTGTTTAATGCTGCCTGCGGGCAATCCCGCAGGCAGCACAGAGGAGTGATGCCGCCCCATACGATCTGCGGGGCGAAGTCATGAAAAAGTTCTTCTGTCAATCGTGATCGCTGAGTTCCTGCTTGGTGCGTTCCCTGTCGTCGTCGCTCATATGCTTTATGAACACGTCCTCGATGAGATAGCTCGTTATCCACACGGTCCCCGCGGGATAAAGTATCGCGAGGCCCGGCACCACCAGTATCAGCGCCGCAAGGCCGAATATCAGCAGCATTATCCCGATCGAGCGGAGCGGGTGCGCCATAAGCAGGTAGAAGCTGTATCTGAGCGAATCCTTGACCGTTCCGTCGAAGCGAGCGCAGTATGCAAACAGGAACTGCGCCCACACCGCGGAGACCAGCAGCAGAACGAGCAGTACGCCGAATATCGCTCCGAGCGGATGCCCGTTCTTGATAAGAAAGCGTATCGTTATGATATCGAATATCAGGAACAGGATCATTGCCAGCATGGGAAGCCATGCCAGAGTGGATCGTTTGAAGTTTTCCTTGAAGGACTCCCAGAACGTTTTCCAAAGATATCCCTCGCCCAGGCGGACGTGATGATAGACCGTTGCGTAAAGCGCGGTCGAAGCCGTTCCTATCGTGAAGATCGGTACGGAGAAAACGGCCCAGATCACGCTGAGCGCGATCACGTCGAACAGCTTCACCAGCACCCGCATCACGGGGTTATCTATCGAAAAGAATCGTTTCATGGAAGGCCTCCCGTTATCAGCCCATCGTGTACTGCGCGAGATCGGTAAACTCGACCGTGTTGTTTTCGGCAAAGAGATAGATGCTCTTTCCGCTTATACCGTAAAGGCGCACGGTGAGCGCCGCGATGCCGTCAAGGTAGAATATGCCTACCGAGCCCTCCTGGATATAGGTGAACGAATAGACGGTGTTCGGTTCGGTATCGGCCAAGGTCTGCGTAATGGGCGTTGTGCCCTCGTTGAAGCTGACGCCGAGCGTATCGTTTGCGAAGGTGATGAGCTTGTACTTATCCTCGCGGCCGTTGTAATCGAACGCAAGCCCGAAGCTGCCGCTGCCGGTATAGGAGAAGCTGCCCTTGAGCATGAAGCGCTCGTATGCCGTGAACGCTTCGGTGTAGTTGTAAAGAGCGCCCGCCTCCAGCGTGACTTTGGTATCGTCAAAGAGGAGCTCGCGGCGGTCCGTAAAGGCTTTTTCGATATTCTCGACCGGCTTGAGCACCAGCTCGCCGTTCACGTTTTCCGCCTGCTGGAGCACAAGATTGCCCGCCCATGCGGAAACCTCGGAAAGCGAGGAGGGCGATTCGCTGCGCCTTGCCCAGCCGACCATGTAGCAGTCCTCGCCGTTGTCGACGTGCTTTGCCGCGTAGAACAGCTCGCCGTCCACGCGCTCCGGCTCCGTATAGGGGCCGTACTGGGAATCGGAAACGGCGTACCAAAGCGTGTCGTCCTGCCCGGAATAGGTGATGAAATACTTATCGCCCAGCTTGAACGTATCGCTGCATTCGAGGTTCCAGAAATCGCCGGTGGGATCCGTTACTATGATACCGTTGTATTCAAAGCCGCTCAAGTCCTTGGCGAGGGTGAATTTGATCACCCTTGCGACGCCGGACTGCGCGGCGGTAACGGTCAGCTCAATAACGCCCTTTTCCTCATTATAGTAAGCCTGGGGATCGCGGAAGTCGTTCTTCTGGCCGAGCTCCGCGGGCGGAGTGAGCTCCCAGCCTTCAACCTTGGTGAACGACGTGGGAGAAGTGCCCTCCGCTACCATTATCTTTTCCTTGTATTCATATGAATCGGAGCTTGCGTGGCCCGTGTAGAAGAAATAATACTTATCGTCCACTTTCACCACGGAGCCGGTGCCGATCCATCCGTCCTGCCCGCCTGAGCGCGAAGCCTCGAGGATGGGATCGTGATACTCGGTGTAGCTCAGAAAATCCGTTGTGGTTGCAAGGTAGACGGAGTGATTATAAGAATCGCCCGCTTCCTTGAGATAGTACATATAATAGACCCCGTCCTCATAGTAGGGCATGGGGTCGCCGACGTAGGGCTGGCTCGTGCCGTCCTGGTCCGGCAGGAAGAACAGCTTGTAATCATAAGCCGCTTCCTGGCTGCCCGCCGTGCGCAGGGCAGAAAAATCCTTGTCGTAATCGGGATGGGCAAAATCAATGCCCGAAGTGCCGCTCTTTTTGCCGCAGGCGGCGAAAAGCACGGCGGTCATTGCCAATATAAGCAGAAGGGCTGTTATTCTTTTACGCATAATTCTAAAGCTCCCTTTCAGAGCGGCTTAAAACCGCCCGTGCTGTTTTGGGTACGCCGGGGCGCGCGCACCGCACGCCCCGGCATACGGTTAGAGGCACCTGTATCAGGAGATCTTCATCTGATAGATGGTGATGCCGGTGAACTCCACAGTTACCTCGCCCATGTCGGCGAGATCCTGCGAACCGAACTGGAACAGAAGCTCAAAGTCCATATCGGTGATGAAGGTGTCGGTGGTGGTGAAGGTGAAGGTCTTCTCCTCGGTGGTGATATCCATACCCTCGGAGATGCGGGGATCCCAGTTGCCGATCGGGTTGAGGAACACGCCGCAGGAGACGTTCTTGGTGGCCTTCGCCTTGATCTCAACGGTGTAATAGCTGTCCGCCTCAAGGGTGAGGGGGTTCTCGCGGTAACCGCAGATCAGCTTGTTGTGCCAATCGACTACGCCGCCCTGATCGATGCGGTAGAAGAACGAGCCGTTCTCCGCCCAGATGACGCCGACGCCGAGGTCGTTATCCTCATCCGTGCCGTTGAAGGTGGTCCAGGGGGTATCGGGGTTTTCCGCGTTGGGAGTGCCGTTGCCGAAAGCGATGAAGTTATCGATGGTCTTTACGACCTCCTTATCGCCCTCGAGCTTGCCGAACTCCACGTTGGTGAACCTGATCACGTTGGAGGAAGCGCCGTCGGAGGGGCTGCCGATCTGCAGACGGATGACGGGATCCGCGATATCGCGGTCAGCCGTGAAGGTGCCGTAAACGACGGTATCCTCGCCGGCGGGCGCGTTGATGCCGTTGAAGTGTACGCGCGCTTCGTGATAGAGGGTCGCGCTCTCAACAAGGCACTCGCCCTCCTGGCTGTTCTCGGCGTTCATGGTGAAGCGGTAGTAGTACTTCGCGCCGTTCTCGATGGCAACGTCGCCGAGGCCGAGGTTGGCCTTGATGCTCCAAACGCCGCCGTCGGTGGGGTAAGCGGTGATGTTCGCAACAGCGGCGTCGCCGTCGAAGGCGGCTTCCGCG
Source organism: uncultured Clostridia bacterium (assembly GCA_947306125.1). GTDB lineage: Bacteria > Bacillota > Clostridia > Christensenellales > CAG-138 > UBA3857. Next base: position 6,900 of record CAMZFO010000026.1, read on the forward strand.
GCAGCGCCGTCGCCGGCCTCAACGGTGAGGCCCGCGCCGGTGGTGAAGTCGGCGGTGTAAACGGGGGCTTCGGTCTCTTCGCCGGAGATCTCGTAGATCTCGATCTTGTCGATGGTCACCGTGAAGTTTTCGGGAGTGGTATCATCGGGATTATCGGGATTGGGGGTGATCTTGCCGAGGTTGATCAGAAGCTCGGCGGAACCCTCGCCCTCGCTGGTGAAGGTCAGCTCCATAGGTGCGATCGCTTCGCCGATGCGTACGTTGAACGCGCCGCCGAAGGTCTCCCAACCCTCTGCGTTCTCGTTGCGGGCAAGGATGTGGCAATAGGTATCCGCGGTGGACTTTGCCCAGATCTTGACGCGGTAGTCCGCGGCCTTGAGGGCCACGCCGCTCTTGGCAAGCTGGATGGCGCCGTCGCCGTCGCCGGGATTGACGATGTCAAACACGTAAGCGCCCTGCTTGAGAGCCGCTTCCGCGTTTGCGCTCTCATTGATGCGGGCTTCCCAGCCGTGCGCGTCGGTCACTTCGGCGGTGGAGAAATCGAAGGTCTTGTAGACGGTCGCTTCGCCGGTCTTGCGGGTGACGGTCAGCGTGGCGTATGCCTCCGCCTTTTCGCCGCCCTTATCGGTTACGGAATAGACGAGCTCGTAATCGCCGGGGTTTTCCGGAGTGGCGGAGCCGTTCTGGAAGGTGAGCGCGGGGCTGGACTCAACGGTGATCTTGCCGGTTATGTCGCCGTCTTCCTTATCGGAAGCGGTAACGCCCTCGAGCACGTTGACCGCCTGACCGGCCTCGACGTTAAGATCCTTAGTGCCGCTGATTGTCGGGGCGGTGTTGCTGCCGCTGCTGCCGCCCTTACATGCGGCAAGGCTCAGCGCAAGCACGAGCGCCAGTACGAGCGCGGTGATTTTGGTGAACTTAGTCATTTTAATATCCTCCGGGATTATCAGTTGGTTCCGATGAACCTGTCATAAGCGTCCTGATAGACCTTCTTCAGACCCTCGATGTTGACCTTGCCGGAAAGCTCGGACTGGAAGGCTGCCCAATCGGAATCCGATACGCCGCCGCCGAGCAGCCACTTGATAAGGTTGGCGCGCACGTAGTCGTTGAAGTTGGTCTCATAGTTCGCAAGCGTGTTCAGCTCTTCGAGCGTGAACTGCAGGTTGGGGCAGGGCTTGGTGTTGGCGGGCATGTAGGGGGTGACGTAGGCGGTAAGGCGGTCAAGGCGGAGCTTGGCGCGCGGCTCCATGTTCACCACGTTGTTCCACGCGTAGTCGGAAAGGTAGATGATGCCGAGAGGCGCGTTCTGCAGACGCAGCTCGTCGGAGGTGATGCCCTCGGGCAGTTCCTTCTGAACGAGCATGCCCTTCTCGTCGCGCTCCTCCTCATACACGATGCCGATGGGGCCGTAGTTGATCTGAGCGGAGATGACGGGATCGTAGTAACGGTCGAAGTAAGCGAGCAGCACCTCGAAATTCGGGCAGTCCGCGAATACGATCAGCTCGCCGGTGCCGACTTCGGGATTGTTGGAGATGCAGACGGTCTGATCGCCGTTGGGCCCGATGATGGGAGCGCAGGTGATGTAGTTCTCGGGGTTGGAGACGACGGTCTCGCTCTCCCACCAGTAGAAGGCGCCGTAGGTCTCGAGGCCCTTGCCGTTGGCGAGGAAGTTATCCTGGGAAAGCTCGAAGCTGACCTTGTCGATAAGGCCGTCGGCGACCCACTTGGCGATGAAGTTGGTGGCGTCCTTGAAGCGCTCGTCCTGCACGGTGTAGGTGATCTTGCCGTCGACGACGATGCGGTGCTCGAGGTTGTCGTTCAGGCCGAACATACCGTAAAGGTCGCACTGATTGCCCTGCCAGTTGTTGTAAACAAAGCTCATGGGCCTTTCGTCGCCGGCGTTGCCGTTGCCGTTCATGTCGTTGTCGCGGAAATAGGCGAGCAGCGCGGTCATCTGGTCCGCGGTCAGCGCAAGGCCGTCCTTGAGGTCCGCCTCGGTCACGCCCGTGAGCGCGCCGGCGTTGATGGCGGCAGCGGTCCAAGCCTTGTTCAGGAACAGTATGTTGGGGTTCTGGAGAAGGCCCATCTCCTCGATGCGGGGCAGGGAGTAGATCTTGCCGTCCTCAACGTTGATGAGCTGGTTCTTGATGTCGGGGCGATCCTCGAGCAGCTTCTTGAAATTCGGCATATAGTCGAGATAGTCGCTGATGGGGAGCAGCACCTTGCGCTTGGCGTACTTGATGATCTCGCCCGCGCTCATGCCGGCGTGATAGATCGCGTCGGGGCGGTTCTGCGCGTTGCCGAAGATCAGGTTCTTCTGCTGGGAATAGACGGATTCGGAAACGTTCTCCCAGGAGACGAAGACGTTGGTCGCGGCAAACAGATCCTGCATGATCTTCATGTCGTTGTAGTCGAGCGCGGAGGCGTTCTTAGAGGAGTAGACGCTGAAGGAGAGCTCCTTAGCGCCCTTTTCGTTAAGGATGGGAGCGGTGGGGTCCTCCCACTGGAAGCCGTACTCGCTGACGAGCTTGTCGAGCCCAGCGTGTTCGGTCTTGCCGGATTTGCCGTTCGAACCGCAGGCCGCGAGCGAAATCAGCATTACGGCGACAAGAATGATGGATAACAGCTTTTTCATTATGTTCCTCCTGAATATAGTTTGGTGATCATTCCTTCAGCGAGCCGATCATCACGCCCTGTGCAAAATACTTCTGAACGAAGGGATACAGGCACAGAACGGGTAGACTGGACACGATGACGGAAACGTATTTGAGCTGGTTGGCAAGGCGGTACTGCTGCAGTATCGTTTCGCCGCTGCCGCCAACTGTGGACTCGGAAGCGATGAGGATCTCCTTCAGAACGAGCTGGAGGGGATACATCCTCTCATCCTGCAGGAAGATCATCGCGTTGAAGTAGCTGTTCCACTGGCCGACGGCATAGTAGAGCGCCATGACCGCGATGACCGCCTTTGAAAGCGGTATTACGACGGACGCGAATATCCTGAACTGACCGGCGCCGTCTATCTTTGCCGCCTCTATCAGCCCGTTCGGGATGCTCGATTCGAAGAACGTTTTGGTCATGAACAGATTCCAGACCGATAGTATCGAGGGAAGTATTACCGCCCACATTGTGTTGATGAGGCCAAGGCTGCTCATAACGTTGTAGAACGGGATCAGACCGCCGCCGAAGAACATCGGGATTATGAAGTAGATCATAAACAGCTTTTTGCCCGGCAGAGTCTTTCTCGAGAGCGCCCAGCCCGCGGGGATCGTCACGATGAGCGAAAGCACGACGGTGAGCGCTGTGTAGATGATGGTGTTGAGGTAGCCCCTCCAAACGTCGGAGCGCTGCATTATCTTCGCAAAGCCGTCGAAGGTGATCCTGACGGGCGCAAGCACGACTTCACCCGCAAGAACCGCATCCGGATCGGAAATGGCGGCGATGATGATGAAGTAGAGAGGATACAGGATTATGAGCGCCACAAGAGCAAGGAAGAAGCCGTTGATGGCATAAAACACCTTGTCGCCCACGGTATCACGAAGGGCGTTTTTTCTTTTTAAGGGTTTAGTAGTCATGTTACCTTCCTCCTTACCACAGAGAGTTCTCGGAGAACCGCTTGGAAGTAGTGTTGGCAATTATCAACAGCACTACGTTGATCACGGAGTTGAACAGGCCGATGGCCGTTGCGTACGCCTGATCGGGCACGCCGGTAAGACCGCGTTTGTAAACGTAGGTGGAGATAAGCTCGCTGACCGCAAGGTTGCCGTCGGTCTGCATGAGCAGGGCCTTTTCGTAGCCGACGCCCATAAGTCCGCCGATGGACATTATGAGCATGACGCTTATCATGGGCATGATGGCCGGCAGGTCAACGTGTATCACTCGCTGGAAGCGGGTCGCGCCGTCAAGTATCGCCGCCTCATGCTGCTGAGGATCGACGTTCGACAGCGCCGCGATGTATATGACCGCGCTCCAGCCGAAATCCTGCCAGTTGCTTGACAGAATGTACATCGGTCTGAACGCGGAGCTCTCAAGGAAGTATGAATATCTCTCTCCTCCCATATGCGCCACGATGTTGTTCACAAGGCCGTAGCGCCCGAAGAAGAGCGTCAGCATACCGACGAGAACGACCAGCGAGATGAAGTGGGGAGCGGTGAAGATCGTCTGCAGCCACTTCGCCGTCTTTCTCGTTTTAAGGGAGTTCAGCATCAGCGAGATGATGATGGGGAGCGGGAATCCGATGATGAAGCCGTAGATACAGATGAGGAACGTGTTCTTCATCAGCGGCCAGAACTGCGGATCGGAGAAGAAACGGGTGAAGTTTTCAAAGCCGACCCAGATAGTGGTGTCCGAGAGTATCTTGTCGCCGGGCATGAAGTCCTGGAAGGCGATGAGCACGCCGTAGATCGGCAGGTAGTTGAACAGGAACACCACCAGAACTGCGGGGAAGATCATGAGAAGGAACGGCGCGTTATCCTTTAGGGAGCGCATCCTTCTCTGACCCTTGGTCATCTTCCCGGGGGTCAAAAGAGGTTTAGCTTTTGCTTCCATTGTGAACCTCCTCTCCCCGATCAAAAGTCGTAGGACTTACATACGGGAGCGTCCTTCTTGGCAGATTCCTCGTCGTACCAGATGAGGTTGTTGCTCGTTTCCTTGTCAAAGAGCTGGATAAGATCGGGCCTTGTGGTGAAATTGACCGTCTTGCCCATTGAAACGTCGGTGGTGAGATCGACGGTGGGGATAAGCATGACGACCTCGTCGCCTTCGCAGCGGGCGTGGATGTTGTATTCCGAACCCATCATCTCGCTGACCTCAATGGTGGCTTTGAGCTCGCCCTCGCCCACGGTAACGTGCTGCGGCCTGATGCCGGCGATGATGTCGCAGGGCTTCACGCCGTTTTTGCGCAGCGCCTTCTGCTGGAACTCCGAAAGCTTGAATCTGACGCCGCGGATCTCGGCATAGAAAACGCCGCCCTCCTCGAGCAGTTTGCAGTTGTCAAAGAAGTTCATGACGGGCATTCCGATGAAGCCCGCAACGAACAGATTGACGGGGCGGTTGAACACCTCCTGCGGGGTGCCGATCTGGTTCACGTAGCCGTCCTTCATGATGACGATGCGGTCGCCGAGCGTCATAGCCTCGGTCTGATCGTGCGTGACGTACATGAACGTGGTGTCGATGCGGGAACGGAGCTTTATGATCTCGGCGCGCATCTGGTTGCGCAGCTTTGCGTCGAGGTTGGAGAGGGGCTCGTCCATCAGGAACACCTTCGGGTCGCGGACCATTGCGCGGCCGATGGCGACGCGCTGACGCTGACCGCCGGAAAGCGCCTTGGGCTTCCTCTCAAGGTACTGGGTGATGTCCAGTATCTCCGCCACCTCAAGCACCTTCTTTTTGATGTCCGCCTTGGGCGTCTTGCGGAGCTTGAGCGCAAAGGCAAGATTGTCATAGACGGTCATGTGCGGATACAGCGCGTAGTTCTGGAAAACCATCGCTATATCGCGGTCCTTCGGCGCTACGTCGTTCACAAGTCTGCCGTCGATGTAAAGCTCGCCGTCCGAGATCTCTTCAAGGCCTGCGACCATTCTGAGAGTGGTGGATTTTCCGCATCCGGAGGGACCCACCAACACTATGAATTCCTTGTCCTTGATCTCGAGGTTTACGTCATGTACAGCAGTAACCTTGTTGTCGTAGACCTTTTTCAGTCCTTTCAGAATCACTTCTGACATACATTTGTGCCTCCTTCGGTTTTTATATTCTCGGACGCTCAGCGCGGTCCGTTAATACCGTGTTTACAAATTGTCAAGCGCTCTTCCTGCTATGTAGATATATTGTCAACATATTATATCATCGCATTTACTGTGTGTCAACTTTTTATTCCTCGTTTTTGCACATATTTCTTGATAATATCCGTTTTGCCGCCCATGGTCCCGAAGCGGCGATTGACATTTGGTTTACTTGATTTTTACTCCGCGCCATGTTATACTTTGAGCTGAAAACAACAAGTGTCAGGAGTATGCTCGATGGGTGTAAAAAGAGTTACCATGCAGGATATCGCAGACGCCTGCGGGTTGTCCCGTTTCACGGTCTCGAAGGTATTCAACGGGAACGGCTCCGTGCCGGAGGCTACCCGCAGGGCGGTCATCGCCAAGGCGGAGGAGCTCGGCTACGGCCGCCCGCCCGAAAGCGCGCGGCAAAAGGCGGAGCCCGCGCCGCAGCGCAGCGTCGCGCTGCTTACTCAGCACAAGCTTTTGACCCATGATTTCGGCGCCTACTTCCTCACGAGCTTCACCGACCAGCTCTCCCGCATGGGCTACTCCCTCAAGTTGTTCGAGGTCTCGCCCGCTGAGATAAGCGAAAAAAAGCTTCCGCCCCATTTTGAGCGCGAAAGCATTTCCGGCGTGCTCTGTATAGAGCTTTTCGACAGCGGTTATCAGGAAATGGTGGCCGGGCTCGGCCTGCCCATCGTGTTTGTCGACGGCTATGCGGCCTCGAGCCGCACCATCATGAGCTGCGACTGCGTCATGATGGAGAATTCCGCAAGCATCATAGCGCTCATGAACAAGCTCTTCTCGGCCGGTGCGGAAAAGATAGGCTTCGTCGGAGACAAGGGCCACTGCGACAGCTTCTTCCAGCGCTGGGGGGGCTATTACACGGCGCTTTATGAGAAGCACATTGCCTTCGACCCCGGCGTATGCATTCTGGACAGCGATTCGGACGACTACGGCAGCGTCGATTTCTACCTTGAAAAGCTCGGCGCCATGCCCTGCATACCCGACGCGTTCGTCTGCGCGAACGACTACATCGCCATTCACCTTATGGCGGCGCTCAAGCAGCTTGGCCTGCGGATACCCGAGGATGTTATGATCACGGGGTTCGACGGCTCGCCCGAAGCCTCGCTCGTCGTTCCTTCGCTGACGACCGTTTCCATTCAGAGCACCGAGATCGGCAGGCTCTCCGCCGACGTGCTGAACAACAGGATATTGAATCCCGACCGCCCGTACAGGCGCATATTTGTGGCCTCCAACCCCGTGTTTGCCGAAAGCACCGAACGGCAATGACGGGGCTTGTCCGCTGTCGTTTCCGTTGACCGTGACGAGGGGCGAAGGGTTTTTCTTCGCTCCTTTTTAAAATTGGAGAAAGCCCTTTTCGCACCGGAACCAAACGATTTTCCACAGGAGGAAGCCTCATGTCCGTATCCGAATCTTCCGGCATGGCCGAATACATAAAAGCCAACCGCCTTGCGCAGAAGGAGAAGAAGGCGCTCGAAGCCCGCGGCCTCAGCGCCCACCCGGAGGTGCTCGAGGAGCTGTTCCCCGAGACGGCGCACGCAACGGGCGTGGATCTGCCCATATGCGAGATCCCCGCAGACCGCATAGCGGGCACGGTTTCCGCCGGCAGGGTGAGCGCGTTTTCGGCGTCGTTCCTGCCGCTGCCGGAGGTGAATACCGAGTTCGGCGCGAAATGGATCTCGCTCTGCGACGCGCATCTTTCCGATACAGGCATACGCGATCCGATCGACTGCGTGGAGTATCTGGGCAGCTTCTACGTGAAGGAGGGCAACAAGCGCGTCAGCGTGCTGAAGTATTTCGGCGCGGTAAGGATCTCTGCAAGGGTAAGGAGGCTGCTGCCCCCGCGCACGGACGACCCCCGCATAGAGGCGTATTACGAGTTCCTCGATTTTTATAAGCAGACCGGCATTTATGACGTGCAGTTCACAAAGCCCGGCGAATACGCGCGACTTGCCGCGGCCTTGGGGAAAAAGCCCGGCGAGCAATGGACGGAACGGGAGAGCAAGCAGTTTGCCGGCGTGTTCTGCGGCTTCAAGGAGGCGTTCGCCTCGCTCGTGGGGAACGACCTGACGCTCGACGCCGAAAGCGCGCTCATGCTGTTTTTGAAGGTCTACACCTATGATCAGCTCGCCGCAATGGCCCCGCAGGAGCTGAAAAAAGCCCTATCGGCCATCTGGAACGACGTCAGGACCGTCTCCGAACCGGAGACCATCACCGTTAAGACGGCGGCGGAGGACGGCGAGAAGAAGAGCGTCATTTCAAAGCTGATATCCATAGTGCCCAAGCACCTCGATATCGCGTTCATCTATCAGGGCGACGCGCAGAGCAGCGCATGGACGCGCGGCCACGCGGAGGGCGCCGCCCATCTGAAAAAAGCGCTCGCGGGGAGCGTGACCGTTTGCGAATACTTCCATGCCGACACGGGCGAGGAGGCGGAGTCGCTCATCGCCGAAGCCGTCAAGAACGGCGCAGACCTCGTCTTCACTACCACTCCCCCGCTGCTCGACGCTTCGCTCAAGGCGGCCGTCAAGTACCCGAAGACCGCCTTTTACAACTGCTCCGCCTGCCAGCCGCTTTCAAGCGTGAAGAGCTATTACTGCCGCACCTACGAGGGCAAATTCATAACCGGCGCGATCGCCGGGGCTCTTGCGGAGAACGACCTCGTCGGCTATATCGGCTCCTACCCGATAATGGGCGTTCCGGCCTCGATAAACGCATTCGCGCTGGGCGTGAGCATGACCAATCCGAGGGCGAGGATACTGCTCGAATGGAGCTGCACGGAGATCGACTGCGTAAGGAAGCTCCGCGAGAAGGGCGTTAGGGTGATATCCAACCGCGATATCCCGACCCCGGACGTGAGCCATCTCAGTCACGGCTATTACGGCACCTTCATCCTGGATGAGAACGGCGTGCCCCTGCCCGCCGCCTCGCCCGTCTGGATGTGGGGCAGGCTGTATGAAAACATAGCGCGCTCGATCCTATCAGGCAGCACCGAAAAGAAGGAGCTCGCCGTCAACTACTGGTGGGGCATGGATTCCGGCGTGATCGACGTCGCGCTTTCTCAGAACGTTCCGGAGGGCGTGCGAAGGCTCGCGGGAGTGCTCACCGAGAGGCTGCGGGCGGGAGAGCTCGACGTGTTCGCCCAAAGGCTCCCCGCGCAGGACGGCAACCTGATCTCCGACGGCGAGACGCCGCTTTCCTCGCTGGAGATATTGAAGATGGATAAGCTGGCCGCTTCCGTTGCGGGGCATATACCCGGGTATGACGAGCTGCTCCCGCTCTCGCGCCCGCTCGTGCGGTCGCTCGGTATTTACAGGGAGAAGCTCCCGCTCGAGACCGACGAGTGAGCCCGCGTATGAAGATACTTGCCGTTTCCGATCATGAATCCCCCGCGCTGTGGGATCACTATATCCCGGGCAGGCTCGACTGCTTCGACCTGATACTTGCCTGCGGCGATCTTAAAGCCGATTATCTCACCTTCCTCGTAACGATGAGCCGCGCGCGCCTTCTCTACGTTCACGGGAATCACGACGGGAGCTATTCCTCGCGCCCGCCGGAGGGATGTGACGATATCGACGGCAGGCTGATAGTTTACAACGGGGTGCGGATACTCGGCCTCGGAGGCTGCCTTTGGTATCACGAGGGGCCGCATCAATACACCGAAAAGCAGATGGAACGGCGCATCCGCCGCCTGAAGCGCGCCTTGAAGAAGGCGGGCGGCGTCGATATCGTCGTGACGCACGCCCCGCCAAGAGGCATGGGCGATCTCGAGGACCCCGCGCACAGGGGGTTCGAGGCGTTCGCAAGGCTGATAGAGACCTATCAGCCGCAGTACTTCCTGCACGGGCACGTCCACCTGAACTACGGCCCCGCCATACCGCGCATGAGCGAACACGGTGCAACGAAGGTCATAAACGTATCGGAACGGTTCGAGTTCGAGCATCCCGCCAAGGCGGACCGGTCGGCGGAGATAGAGTGGCTCTCCGGGCGCAGGGAAAGGAAGGATCCCGGCGCGGACGTATTCATGGGCTGAAACCGCCCGTCCCGAGAACGGATCACGGAGGAAAGCATATGCGTAAAATGAACACAGCGGAAATGCTCGACTATCTTGTCGAGGCGTTCAAGCGGGATTCCGTGCAATACGCCGATATAGATACCCCGCGTGATACCGAGGGCAAACGGCGGCTCCTGCGCTCGCTGATGAACCTGCGCATGCCCGCGCCGCTGGATGAAAAAACGCTTGCCGTGCAGGACGAATACCTCAGCGAGCGTCTTCTTGAGCGGGGCGTGGTGAAGCTCTCCTCAATACCGGCGAACGCGGAGGGCATTTCGGTCTGGCAGGGCGATATAACGCGGCTCGAATGCGGAGCGATAGTCAACGCCGCCAATTCGCAGATGCTCGGCTGCTTCGTTCCCATGCACGCCTGCATCGACAACTGCATCCACACCTACGCCGGCGTTCAGCTGCGCGCGGAGTGCCACAGGCAGATGACGGCGCTCCGGGCAGAATACGGCCCGGACTATGAGCAGCCGACGGCCGTGCCCATGCTGACGGGCGGCTATAACCTGCCTGCGGAAAGGGTGATCCACATAGTCGGGCCGATCGTCGGCGGCAGTCTTACCGCACGGCACGAGAGGGAGCTTGCCGACTGCTACAAAAACGTGCTCGATATGTGCGCTCAAAACGGCATTGAAAGCGTTGCGTTCTGCTGCATCTCGACGGGGGTATTCCGCTTCCCGAACGGGCGCGCCGCGCAGATCGCCGCGGGAACCGTGCGAAGCTGGCTTGCCGAAAACCCCGGCAGGGTGCGGCGGGTAATATTCAACGTATTTAAAGATGAGGACAGGATGCTTTATGAAGGACTCGTATGAAGCTTATAGCGAAAGCTTAAGGAAGGGGATCGCGGCGGCGCGCGTGCTGCTTGACCGCGTGAGCGAGGGAAGCGGCACCGTTGAGGAGCGCGAAGCGCGGCTCGCCGAGGCCATAAAAAGCTCCGAGGCGGTGCTGATCGGCGCGGGCGCGGGGCTTTCGACCTCCGCCGGGTTCGTCTATTCGGGCGAAAGGTTCCGCAGGTATTTCTTCGATTTCGAAAAGCGCTTCGGCATACGCGATATGTATTCCGGGGGCTTTTTCCCCTTTCCCGACGAGCAGACGCGCTGGGCGTGGTGGGCGAGGCATATCTATTTCAACCGCTTCGCAGCCGCGCCGAAGCCCGCGTATGAAAGGCTGCTCGATCTCGTGCGCGAAAAGGAGTATTTCGTTATCACCACGAACGTGGATCATCAGTTCCAAAGGGCGGGGTTCGACGAGGAGCGCCTGTTCTGCACACAGGGCGATTACGGGCTCTTCCAGCCGGCGGGCGGCGGCGACTGCACCTTCGAAAACGAAAGCTGGGTAATGCGCGCGATGGAGGCGCAGGGCTTCGTCAAGGATGAAAACGGCGAATTCACCGTTCCTCCGGGCGGCAGGCTTGCGATGCTCCTGCCGAAGGAGCTCATCCCAAGGACGCCGGAAGGGCTTGCCGTTTCCATGAACCTGCGCTCGGACGATACCTTTGTCGAGGACGGTAACTGGCGCCGGGCCTGCGCCGCCTATACGCGCTTCCTCGAGGCGCACTCGGCCGGAAGGATACTTTATCTCGAGCTGGGAGTCGGCGGCAACACGCCCATGATAATCAAGTTCCCGTTCTGGCAGATGACGCTCGACAACCCCGAGGCCGTATACGCCTGCGTCAATTACGGCGAAGCGTTCTGCCCGGCGCGGATAGAGGACCGCTCCGTATGCATAAACGGAGATATTTACGAAACGCTGCTCGGTATCAAGGCCTGAATGAT
>CAMZFO010000027.1 GCA_947306125.1 uncultured Clostridia bacterium
GGAGAGGGAATGCGCGGCCAGCGCACGGGCGGAGACGTGGAAAACGCCGGGAAGCTGCTCGCCGCTGATCTTATACATATTGGGGATCATGAGGAGCAGGCCCTGAGAGGCCGTGAAAGTAGTGGTCAGAGCGCCTGCCGCGAGGGAGCCGTGAACAGCGCCTGCTGCGCCGCCCTCGGACTGCATCTCGGCAATGCGGACCTTCTGGCCGAAAAGGTTGGTGCGTCCGTTCGCTGCCCACTCATCGGCGACCTCAGCCATGGGGCTGGAGGGGGTGATGGGGTAGATCGCGGCTACATCGGAAAATGCATACGCGACGTGCGCGGCAGCGGTATTACCGTCAATGGTAACAGTCTTTGCCATAGAAGAATATCCTCCTGTTTTTAATAAGCTTTTTCCGCGGACGCTTTTTAAGGCGACCGCGTAATGATCCAACTATCATTATAGCTTTACACAGGACCGAAAACAAGACGGTTTTTTCTTATAATTAAAGTATATTTTCGTGAGTGCGGAAAGCCCGCCGCGCGCTCTGAGGCTATCTGAGCTCAAGCTCCTTTTCGCCAGGAGCGGCTTCCCTCGGCGGGCATTCCTTGCGGCGGGTCTCGTTCTCGAGCGGATGCGGACAGCCTCCGAGCACCTGACCCATATCGGGCAGCACGAGTTCTTCCTTTTTCATAAGCGCCTCCTTTTTCCGATAGTCTGCGCGAAACGGCGGGCTTTGATACCGGGCCGCTGCTTTACTATACATATATTCACCGGGCGACTTATTTCGACATAGTATGTACTGATCAAATAAGGAGGTCAAAAAAATGTTTGAATGCAACTCATGCCGCATCGACGGCGCAAAGGGGCTGACGACCGTCACCGCCGGCGAAGTCCCCGTCGCGCTTGCCGCCTGCGGCTATGAACCGTCTATCACAAGGCTGCCCAAGCTCATGGCGGCAGACCAGACCTATTCAGCCGGGCTCTGCCCCGGCAGCGCGCTCGAGAAGGGCACTATGTTCCCCGAGCTCGTGAGCGAATACTGAGGGGAGGGGAGAGCATGACCGAATGTGAACTCTTGAGCCGCATCAGCGAGGTGCAGTTCGTATGCGTGGAGCTCAATCTCTATCTTGACACTCACCCGACCGATTCCGCCGCGCGCAGCGATTATTTCAGCTACTCCAAGCTCCTTGCCGAGCTTATTGGTGAGTACGAGGAGGAATACGGCCCCCTGCAGGGCTTCGGACATTCTCCCACCGACGTCGGATGCTGGGTGTGCTCCGAGTGGCCCTGGGAGCGGAACAGGTAAAGGAGGCGAAAAATATGTGGATATATCAGAAAAAGCTTGAGTTCCCCGTCAACATCACCAACCCCGATCTTATGATGGCCAAGGCGCTCATGGCGCAGTACGGCGGCCCCGACAGCGAGCTCGCGGCGGGCATGCGGTATCTCACGCAGCGCTTTTCGATGCCGGACGACCGTTTAAGAGCCACTCTGAACGATATCGGCACCGAGGAGATCGCCCATTGGGAGATGATAGGGACCATGATACTGCAGTCCATGGACGGCGCCTCACTTGCGGATCTCGAGGCCGCCGGGCTCATAGGCCATTACACGATGCACGGACGCGCGGTCTATCCCGCGGATCCCAACGGAGTGCCCTTCACCGCAAGCTATATCCAGTCCACAGGCGATCCCGTGGCGGACATTTTCGAGGACATGGCGGCGGAGCAGAAGGCGAGGGCGACCTACGAGCACCTGATGAACCTTACCGACTGCGAGCAGTACCTTGCTCCACTGAGGTTCCTGCGCGAGCGCGAGGTGGTGCATTTCCAGCGCTTCTCGGAGTGCATGAATATCCTGAAGGAGCTCTATCCCGACGGAAAGCAGAACAAGCTCAGGAGATAACGCTCCCGTACGGCCGCCCGAGAGCGTCGGACGACCGTACGGTTTAATATAGATCCCGAAAGAGCAGGCGGCGGCAGGGGAGAGACGCTTTCCCCGGCGCCGCAGAAGCCGGAAAAACGGGGCAAAAAGCACGGGACGACAAAATATATTATTAAAGCCGCAGGCGGAACGAGGCCCGTGGCGGGGGAGACGTTAATTTAATATGTAGGTACTGCCTTAAAAACGGGTGAAAAAAGCCCGCGGGGAGTTTTTTTTACATAGAATTTCATCGATTGGGAAAAATAAAAAGTTTATCAGCCGCCCGCAAAGGGTATTGCATTTCCGAAGTTTAATGATATAATTAATTATCCGATATTGCGTAGGGGTCTGTTTGCGTTTGCAAAAGCGCGGCAGTCTCCGGGCAATAAATATTTTAGGAGGAAAAGACATGAAGAAGATTCTTGCTCTGCTGCTTGTTGCCGCTATGGTATTCGCTCTTGCCGCATGCCAGAAGCCCGGCAACAATCCCGAGCCCGCCAATCCCACCGAGCAGGCTCAACCCGCGAACACCGAAGAGGGAACCGAACCCACTGAGGTAACCGAACCCACCGAGGAGGCCGTTGTTATCACTCCTCCCCCCCGTCCCGAGACCTACGTCCGCGCTGCTGATGAGGATATCTATTACAGCATCCTCGAGGACTACACCGCGATGATGGAGAAGGCCCATGCCGCCGCTACCCCCGACGAGGCTTTCGTTCTTTATGCTCAGGCTGAGGCGAACCTCCTCGCTTCCGGCGTCATGATCCCCACCACCACCCAGGGCGGTGCTTATCAGATCAGCCGTATCGCTTACAGGTCCACCCCCTATGTCAACTGGGGCAACGACGACGACCGTTGGCACAGCATCGTTATCTCCGATGAGTTCATCACCATCGAAGAGCGCAACGAGATGAAGGAAATGTGGAAGGCTGCCAAGGCCGGCGAGGGCACCTATGATCCCGCCGCTTACCTCCAGTCCAAGGGCCACACCATCCAGACTGACTACACCACCACTTTCTCCACTGCTCCCAAAACCATCGACTGGCTGAACACCTCTTCCCAGTCCGATACCGAGATCACGGTCAACACCGTTGAGGGTCTCGTTGAGTATGACAACCTCGGCAACATGCAGCCCGCCCTCGCTGAGAGCTGGGAGAAGTCCGAGGATGGTCTCACCTACACCTTCCATCTCCGCAAGGGTGTTAAGTGGTTCACCTCCGAGGGCAAGGAAGTTGCCGAAGTCACCGCTAACGACTTCGTTGCCGGTTTCCATCACATGCTCGACGCTCAGGCCGGTCTTGAGTCCCTCGTTTGGGGCATCATCGAAGGCACCAAGGAGAACAACAATGACGGCGCTTCCTTTGACGGCGTTGGTTACAAGGCTATTGACGATTATACCCTTGAGATGACCCTCTGCCAGCCCACCACCTACTTTATGACCATGCTCACCTACTCCATCTTCCTTCCCATCTGCCAGAGCTTCTATGAGGCACACGGCGGTGTTTACGGTATTGATGAGTATGCTGAGGCTTTCGCCGATACCAACAAGTACACCTTCGGTAAGGCCGACGACGTCGCTTCCCAGGTTTACTGCGGACCCTTCCTTCTCACCAAGCTGCAGAAGGATTCCGAGATCCTCGTTGTTAAGAACCAGGGCTATTACAAGGCCGACACCACCACTCTGAACCAGATCAAGTGGGTCTTCGACAACGGCGAGAACCCCACCGCTTTCTATGCGGACGTTGTTAAGGGCATCTATGCCGGCTGCGCTCTCGGCGCTTCCAACGGTCTGCTCGATATGGCCAAGGCCGACGGTAACTTCGACAAGTACGGCTATATCTCCGACACCACCTCCACCACCTACTTCGGCGGTATCAACCTGAACCGCGGTACCTTCGCTCTCGAGAGCGGCGCTTGCTCCACCCTTAAGGATGAGGGTCAGAAGATCGACACCCAGCTCGCAGTTCTCAACCAGAACTTCCGTCTGGCTCTCCAGTATTCCTTCGATAAGGCTACCTACAACGCTGTATCCCGCGGCGAGGATCTGAAGCTCACCTCTCTGCGCAACATGTACACCATGCCCGAGTTCGTATGGCTCGAGAGCGAGCAGACCGACGAGAACGGCCACACCTTCCCCGCCGGCACCTACTATGTTGATATGGTCCAGTACTATGTAACCGAGCTTGGCATGCCCATCGACGTCCATGACGGCGTAAACGGCTGGTACTTCCCCGAACAAGCTAAGGCTTGCCTCGAGAAGGCCAAGGAAGAGCTCGGCGATTCCGTCAACTGGCCCATCCACATTGACTGGGTATACTACTCCGCTAATGATGTTCAGATCAACCAGGCTCAGGCCTACAAGACCGTTATCGAGAACACCCTCGGCGCCGACAACGTAGTCGTTGACCTCATCGAGGCCACCACTCCCGAAGACTTCTATGCCTGCGGTTACCGTGCTTCCAACGGTGAAGCCGGCTGCTTCGACTTCTTCGCCGGTTCCGGTTGGGGCCCCGACTTCGGTGATCCCTGCACCTACCTGGATACCTTCCTCGGCGACAATGCCGGTTACATGACCAAGGTCATCGGTCTGTTCTAATTCAGATCAAGGGATTTGGTTTCAAATCTCAAATGCATATAGGGGGGCAACCCCCTATATGCGTATTTAATTCTTGAGCCGCCCGCGGTCATGCTCCGCGCGGCGCATACCACAGTTTCTTACCACATCACGCGACCAAGTTAGAATGCTATTCTAAATCCTAAATGAGAGGGAGATTACGGCGAAAGCCGTACTCATACGGATAAATAATATGAGTAAATATTTGTTAAGGCGAATACTCTTCTCCATCTTCTCGCTGATTGTCGTCGTCGCTCTCGTTATGATCCTCATCTATACCTGCATCCACAGGAACGTTATATTCCAGACGGATGACGTATGGAACAAGAAGAGCAATAACGACAGGATACAGTATGAGTACATTATGTACCAAAAGTACGGATATCTGACCTTCGTCGATTATCCGGCCTTTTTGAAGGAGAAGTATTCGGCTATCTACGGCGAGAATTATGCTGAACAGCCTGATTTCATCGCCGACCGTGACGCTATCCAGAATCCCGAAACGATGGAGCAGAATGCCAGCGTTCAGGAATTCAGGGAAAAGTATAAGAACAGAAGGATCGAGTATTACGAGCCCGTCCGCAACAACAGGACCGGCAAATTGAAATCCGGCGGTAAGGGTATTTTCCTTGCCATTCACGAGAAGAGCGTTTTCACTCGTCTCTGGGATTATTTCACCCACATCATTACCTTTGAAAACAAGAGGATGGTCGAGGATGAGAATCTGACGGATCGCTACGTCAGGTTCGAGAAGGATCCTTATTCCGGCGCATTCGCGATAGTCGGAAACGGAACACAGCATAAATACCAGCTGTATTTCAATAACAGGTTCCCGTTCATCCATCAGAACTGGATGCATTTCAACCTCGGTACCTCCTATACCACCTACAGGGGCCAGGAGATCACCACGGTCATCACGACTCCCACCGGCGACATCAAGAAGACGATGCAGCAGTATCCGGCCGCTTTGGGCACCGACCAGTACGTCGAGTCCGCGGTCGACTTCCATACCCTGTCATATAATCCCTCGGAGCTGACCGACCTCGAGAAGGAAGAGTTCCCCGATAAGTACACTATCTACGGGTTCCAGAGGAGTGGCCTCTCGCCCTTGGAGAACTCCTTCGTCATCGGTCTTATCTCCGTTATACTGGCTTACGGCCTCGGCGTTTCCATCGGTATACTGATGGCAAGGAAGAAGGACCGCCTTATCGATAAGATCGGTAACGCGTACATCGTCTTCGTCGCGGCTGTTCCTTCCCTCGCTTACATATTCCTCGTTGCGGCTATCGGCCAGAAGGTCTTCGGCCTTCCCTATAAGTTCGCTAACGCAAAGCCCCTTATACTGGCTTACATAATGCCTACGATCTCGCTGTCCCTGGGCTCCATCGGTTCCCTCATGAAGTGGACGAGGCGTTACATGATCGACCAGATGAACTCCGACTACGTCAAGTTCGCAAGGGCAGAGGGTATGTCCGAGAAGGAGATCTACAATATCCACATTTCCAGGAACGCTCTCATCTACCTCGTTCAGGGCATCCCCTCCAGCATACTGTTCTGCTTGACCGGCGCCCTCATGACCGAGCGTGTTTACTCCGTTCCCGGCGTAGGCGGCCTGCTCATCACGGCTATCAACCAGCACGATAACGCCGTTATCGTGGCGATGGTCCTCATCATCACCGCGATCAGCATCATCGGTCTCATCCTGGGCGACCTGCTGCTTGCCGCATACGATCCCCGAATTTCCCTGTCCACAGAAAGCGGCGGAGGTAGAAAGTAATGAAAGACGAAAATGCAAACGTAACGAATGCTCCCGAGTTCGATGCTTCGAAGTTTAACGTCGTCGGAAATGATGCTGTCTCCTCCGAGAAGATCATCGCTCCCAGGTATTCCTATTGGAAGTCCGTTTTCCGCGTATTCTTCAAGCATAAGGGAAACATCTTCCTCATAGCTCTCTTCGTGCTCATGATCGTTTCGGCCGTCGTCGTTCCGCTCATCTGCAAGTACGATCCCTATGAGAACATCACCGATTCCACGACCTTCAACCTTTCCCCCGCCAAGGCGATGGACAGGTTCGGTCACACCTTCAAATGGCTGCTGGGTACCGGCCCCGCCGGCAACTCCATCATGTATAACATCTTCGCCGGCGCGAGGACTTCCCTCTTCCTGGCGATCATGTGCTCCATCGTCAATATGACGCTCGGTATCCTCGTCGGCGCGGTCTGGGGCTTCTCCAAGAGGCTCGACGCGATACTGATCCCGATCTATAACATCATCGCAAACGTCCCCTATATCCTCCTCGTCGCCGTTCTGGTATACATCTTGGGCGCGGGCTTCTGGCAGATGGTCTTCGCGATGACCGTCACCCAGTGGATAGGCGTTGCGTTCTTCTTCAGGACGCAGGTCATGATCATCCGTGACCGCGAGTACTCCCTGGCATCCAAGTGCTTGGGCACTCCCGTAGGCAGGATCGTTTCCAAGAACATCCTCCCGTTCCTGACTTCCGTTATAGTCACCATGCTCGCTACCGAGGTTCCTTCCTACATCAGCCTCGATACCTACATGAGCTTCATCGGTCTGGGCATGAGCGCAGCCATCCCCACCCTCGGTCGTATGATCTCCGTCGCGCAGACGGCGTTCCTGACCTATCCCTGGACCTTCTGGCCTCCCGTAGCTTACGCATCCCTGCTGACCATCATTCTTTACCTGCTTGGTCAGAGCCTTGCGGACGCCACCGACCCGAAGACCCATATGTAATTAGGAGGACGATATCATGGAAAACAAAGATGAAAGAAAAGTCCTTCTGTCCCTCAAGGACGTTGAGGTAAAATTCAACGTCCGCGGCCGTATCCTCACCGCTATCCGCCGCGTCTCGCTCGATATTTATGAGAACGAGTCCCTTGCGATCGTCGGCGAGTCCGGCTCCGGAAAATCCGTTCTGACCAAGACCTTCGCCGGCATGCTCGAGACCAACGGCTTCATCTCGAACGGTACGATCATCTTCTCCGATGACGATATCTCCGAGACCGCCGTCAAGATGACTCCGAACAACAAGGCCGACCTCAAGCGCTGGAACGAAATGCTCAACAAGAATTCCGTTTACGAGCGCGGCGCAGCCGAATACCGTGCCATACTCGCCAAGAAGGATGAGATCAAGGGCCATCAGTCCCTCACCCTCGACGAAGAGGCCGATTTCGCCGCCAGGATAAAGGCCTTGACGGATAACGCCGTCGATAAGTCCAACTATCTCCAGACCCTCGATAAGCACAACCACGAGGACGCCATCGAGATCGAAAAGCTCAAGAAGGAGATCGCCAAGCTCGAGACCGAGCGCGAAGCGCTTGAGAAGGAGCAGAAGGATCTCATCGCCAAGCGCAAGGCCGCCTATAAGGCGAACAAGCAGCTTGCGGCTCAGGACGCCGAGGAGCTCAAGAAGCTCGAAGCCCTGCGCAGCCAGAAGATCGCGACTCCCGACAAGCCCGGCAATCCCTACGGTCTTTCCGACGAGGTGCTCGAGCGCAACGAGCTCATCGCAAAGGAGCTGCTCCTTTCCACCGAAAGGTATCCGCTCAATATGCAGCTCAAGTTCCGCGGCAAGCTGAACAAGGCCTTCAAGATGGCCATGTCCAACGGCGAGGATCTTTCCGATCCCGAGACCCTCAACAAGATATTCGAGGTCGCCGCATTCCGTGTCGAGTATAGGTACACCGATCACGGTGAGTCCCTGAAGCCCAAGGAGGGCGAGCCCGTGAAGGCTGTCGATCCCGAAAAGGATCCCGAGGTCATGCACGGCTACGCCATCATCGACTGCGCGAAGGTCAAGTATGCCAACGACTGGCAGAAGATCCGCGGCCGCCGCATCGCGACCGTTTTCCAGGATCCTATGACCTCTCTGAACCCCGTTATAACGATCGGCAAGCAGATCATGACCGTCATCCTGAAGCATCAGAAGTGCTCGCAGGAGGAGGCAAAGCGCCGCACCATCGATATAATGGCAAAGGTCGGTATCCCCGATCCGGAGAAGCGCTTCAACGACTACCCCTTCGAGTATTCCGGCGGTATGCGTCAGCGTATAGTTATCGCTATCGCGCTCTCCTGCCAGCCCAAGATACTCATCTGCGACGAGCCCACCACCGCTCTGGACGTTACCATCCAGGCGCAGATCATCAGGCTCATAAAGGATCTGCAGCATGAGCTCGGCTATACCACCGTCTACATCACCCACGATCTTGGCGTCGTTGCCAACGTTGCGGAGCGCGTTGCGGTGCTTTATGCCGGCCAGATCGTCGAGATCGGCACCGTAGAAGAGGTCTTCTACGATCCGCGTCATCCCTACACCTGGGCACTGCTGTCCTCTCTCCCGCAGCTCTGCGAAAAGGGTACGGATCTGTTCTCGATCCCCGGCACTCCGCCCTCCCTCTACAACAAGATCAAGGGCGACGCTTTCGCTCCCAGAAACAAGTACGCTATGGCGATCGACCTGGAGGAGGAGCCCCCCATGTTCAAGATCACCGATACCCACTACGCAAAGACCTGGCTGCTCGATCCCAGATCGCCTAAGATGGAGATCCCCGAGAACATCCAGAATCTGCATGAGAAGATGCAGAAGAGCTACGTAGAATACAAGGCATAAGGAGACGGCATATGGATAACCAGGAAAAAGAAGTATTGCTTTCAATACAGAATCTCGATGTTGTCTTCGGCAGGGGCAAAAAGGCGTTCAAAGCGGTCGATAACGTCAGCTTTGACATCTACAAGGGTGAGACCCTTTCCCTTGTCGGCGAGTCCGGCTCCGGTAAGACCACCATCGGTCGTGCCATAATCAGGATCAACCCCTGCTCCGCAGGCCAGATCCTCTACAAGGGCAAAAGGATCTCCGGTAAGCTCTCCAGGAAGGACGACCGCGAGGTCATCCGCAAGATCCAGATGATATTCCAGGATCCCGCCGCTTCGCTGAACGAGCGCGCGACCATCGAGTACATCATCTCGGAGGGCCTGTATAACTTCCATCTTTACAAGGATGAGAAGGACAGGATGGCCAAGATCGAGAAGATCACCGAGGAAGTCGGTCTTCTTCCCGAGCATCTGACCCGCTATCCGCACGAGTTCTCCGGCGGTCAGCGTCAGCGCGTCGGTCTGGCCCGCTCCATCGTCATGGAGCCTGAGTTCATCATCGCCGACGAGCCCATCTCCGCTCTCGACGTTTCGATCCGCGCTCAGGTTTTGAACCTGCTCGAAAGGTTCAAGAAGGAGAGGGGTCTGACCTACCTGTTCATCGCTCACGATCTTTCCATCGTCCGTTTCATCAGCGACCGTATCGTCGTCATCTATAAGGGCAGGATCATGGAGATCGCGGAGACCGAGGAGCTCTTCCACTATCCGCTGCATCCCTATACCAAGTCCCTGATGTCAGCTATCCCCGTGCCCGATCCCATTCTCGAGAAGAACAAGAAGCTCTTCGTTTACGACACGAAGATCCACGATTATTCCGAGGAAAAGCCCGAGCTCGTCGATCTCGGCAACGGTCACTTCGTATTCGGCAGTCCTTCGGAGATCGAGAAGTACAAGAAGATCCGTTTCGAAGGTGCGAACGAGTAAAAGCAAACCAAACAGCCGGCCGCAGCTCGTGGCCGGCTGAATTTATTTGAAGGGTAAAAAGCATTGGAAACCGAAAAAGCAAAAGGCGGGCTCAAGGCCGATAAGAAGAACAGGAAGGAAAAGAAGCAGCGCACCCCCCAGCAGGAGAAGCGGAGCATTATCATCCGCGCGGTCCTCGCGGGCGTCTTCTTCCTGATAGCCATGATCTCGTTCACAAAATATGCCAAGCAGTGCACCCACAAGGAGCCCGGCTGGTATGAGATAGGCTATAATCCCGACGAGACCGCTCCGGGTTACGCCGTGGGCAGGGAGCTCAATTATTATTTCGACGGCGAGAGCAGCGATATAATAATGGGCCTCAACGAGGTCAGGAACGATTTCAGCGAGGCGATGAAGCACGTCTATAAGCTCCTCGATCCCGATAATATGTATGAGGGCTACGTCAATCTGGCCTATATCAACACCCATCCCGGCGAGGGCATAGAGCTCGATCCCGAGCTTTACGCCGTGCTCACCTCGGCTTACGAGCTGACGCAGAGCGGCGAATTCAATATGTTCGCCGGCGCGCTCTACAGGGAGTGGCAGGGGATAACCGTGCTCGAGGAATCGCAGGATTTCGACCCGCTCCTCAATAAGGACGAGGCGCAGCGCCTCAAGACCATTGCGGAGACGGTCGCCGATCTTTCCAATTTCAAATTCGAGATAATCGACGCGGAAAGGCACATAATCCGTTTCGATACCACGGATGGATACCGCGCTTTCGCCGAGAATATGGAGTGCTCCGCCGCGGTGATAGACCTTGCCTATCTGCGCGACGCTTACGAGCTCGATTATACGGCCCAAAAGCTCGAGGAAAAGGGCCGCACGATGGGCTACATAACCGCAAAGAGCGGTATTACCCGCGCCTTGAGCGGCGTTGGCGAGGGCGTGTATCTGATCTATACTCAGGCCGACGGGAATCCCGCGCAGGCCTGCAGGATCAGGATGGAGGCGGGCACGTCCTGCTGCGCTCTCCGCACTTTCGCGCTCGAGGAGGATATCGAGTTCTATACCGTGGAGTCCGAGGGGAGGACGTACTATCGCCACCCGTATTTCGACTATGCTACCGCCGAGCTCTATGACGAGCTCCTCAGCTCCTGCGCCGTGTCCTACGAGGGGGATTCGCCTCTCGCCTGCATCCGCGCAAGGCAGCTCATAAGCCGTCCCACGCTCGAGGCAGCGGGGGAGATGGTCGCATCAAGCACCGACGCTTCAATGCTGCTTGCATACGTGCCGCGCGTGGAGCCCGACGTCGTCCGCGTGGACAAGGCGCACGCCGGGAAGCTCATATTCGTCGAGGGTACGGGCTATACTTCCGCCCCGATCTGATCTTTTGATAAGAGAAGAGACATTATTCCTTTATCAGCCCGCGTAACGCGGGCGTCTTTATTTCGGCGCGCCGGGCGGGCATAACGGCTGTTTTTGGGTGCGGAAAGCTTCAAATGTATATTTTTTTTGCTTTCAGCCCCCATATTTTTCGTCAAACCCCTTATATTTTTTTGCGGGATATGTTATAATTGATTCAACTAACCGAATCTGGAGGTTAAATGCATGAATAATACACCGAATTCCGGTGGCAGGAAAAAGCATGTCACCGAAGGCAATGGCAACGTTGGCAAGCAGGAAAGCGCCGGCACTTCCGGTCCTGTTGGCCGCGAGGACGGGTATTCGGGCCGCAAAGATCAAAAAAACGGTCAGAAGATACCTAAGGACGATTCCCGCAATCCGGGCGGAAACAGAGCAAGCGGATTGGGGCTTTTGGGCTCGCTCCTCGGCGCGGGTCTGAACAACTCCGGCAATAACAATAATTCCGGCAGCGGAAGCGGCCTCTTCGGCATGTCCTCCGGCAGCTCCAACAACAGCAATAATAACAGCAGCTCCGGCGGCGGCCTTCTGGGCGGTCTCTTAGGCGGTTCCTCGGGCGGCTCCTCCGGCGGTTCCTCCGGCGGCAGGGGAGGCTTGAGCAAGCTGCTCCTTCTGCTCGTTGTTATCGTCATCGGCTTCTTCATTCTCAAGAGCTGCATGGGCGGCGGCCAGGCCTGCTCGCTCATGGATATCATGGGCAATGGAGGCTCCTCCTCCGGCATACTCGATCAGTTCGTTCCCGCGCAGGGCTATAACACCTATGACGCTTCCGACGCTTACGCCAATCAGCAGCCCGCCATCAGTGCGAGCACCTCGGCCACCAGCGCGGATCTTTCCGTCGCCACTCAGGCGAGGGAGAAGCGCACCGTATTGAAGGGCGACGGCAGCGATGAAGTCACCCTGATGGTGTTCATGTGCGGCACCGACCTTGAGTCCAAGTACGGCATGGCGACCAACGACATGAACGAGATGCTCCACGCCACTCTCAACGACGAGCACCTCAACATAATCGTTGAGACCGGCGGCACTCAGCAGTGGAAGAACTCCGTTATGACAGCGGGCAAGAATCAGCGCTGGCGCATCAGGAGCGGCGGCATAGAGTCCCTTGATAAGGATCTGGGCAGGAAGGCGATGACCAATCCCGATACCCTGACCGATTTCATCAAGTTCTGCGCCAAGAATTATCCCGCTAACCGCAATATGCTGATATTCTGGGACCATGGCGGAGGATCCCTCTCCGGCTATGGCTACGATCAGTACGTAAAGGGCGACACGATGACCCTTGACGAGATCAATAAGGCGCTGAAGAACGCCGGCGTCACGTTCGATTTCATCGGCTTCGACGCCTGCCTCATGGCCACCATGGAGACCGCGCTCGTTACCGAGCAGTATGCGGATTACCTCATCGGCTCCGAGGAGACCGAGCCCGGCTGCGGCTGGTATTACACCAACTGGCTCACCGCTCTTTCCAAGGATCCCGCCATCAACACCGTCAAGCTCGGCAAGATAATCGTTGACGACTTCAACGACGTCTGCAAGAAGAACAACGCCGGCGACTCGACCACGCTTTCCATCGTCGACCTCGCCGAGTTCTCCGGCACCGTGCCCCGGGCTTTCGGCAATTTCGCCATCAACGTCAATAACCTGCTCGACGGCGACGATTATCAGGTCGTTGCCAACGCGAGGAGCGGGGCAAGGGAGTTCGGCGCATCCGCGGGCATCAACCACGTCGACCTCGTGCATCTTGCGAGCCGCGTGGGCACCAGCGAGGCAAAGGCGCTTGTTGAAGCTCTCCAGGGCTGCATCAAGTACAACCGTTCCTCCAAGTCCATGGCCAATTCCTACGGAATGAGCATCTACTTCCCGTTCACCAGCTTCTCCGGCGTCAATTCCGCCATCAATCTCTATAACTCCATCGGCATGGACAAGAACTATTCCGCGGCCGTAAGGAGCTTTGCGAGCATGGCGGCGGGCGGCCAGATAGCGACCGGTTCCGCGGCTTCGCCCATCGGTTCGCTGCTCGGCAGCTTCACCGGCAACTCGTCCTCGACCTCCTCGGGCGACCTGTTGGGTTCCCTCCTCGGCTCCTTCATGGGCGGCGACTCCGGCTCCTCCGGCAGCGGCGACATGACCTCCGCGCTTATCGGCTCCATTCTGGGCGGCCGTTCCGCGAACGGCGAGGATAACACCACGTGGTTCGATTCCAACCGAGTGCTCGAGAATCTCGATTACTATAACGATCACGCCATCTATTCGGACGATATGTATCTGACCGAGAAGGACGGCGGTTACGTGCTGAGCCTCTCCCAGGATAAGTGGGACATGGTCGAGACCGTGCAGCTCAACGTGTTCCTTGACGACGGCGAAGGCTATATCGACCTCGGCATGGATAACGTATACGAGTTCGATAACGACGGCGATCTCAAGATCGACTATGACCGCACTTGGCTCGCGCTGAACGGTCAGGTAGTGCCCTACTACATGATCAGCGAAGTGCAGGACGGCGATGATTACGTCATCACCGGACGCATCCCCGCTCAGGTCAACGGCGAGTTCGTTTACATCATCGTCGCCTTCGGCAACTGCGGCGATTACGTGGAGGAAGGCTCCGTGCTCGGCGTCCGCAGCATCTATACGAACGGCGAAACGGATACCATCGCCCGCGGTCTCGTGCCTCTCAAGGACGGCGACGAGATCAGGTTCGTCTGCGACTACTATACCTACGGCGGCGATTACCAGGAGAGCTACTTCTTCGGCGAGACCCTGAAGGTCAGCGGAGATATACAGGTCTCCAACGTATCCATAGGAAACGGCAAGTGCTCCGTCACCTACTGCCTCACCGATATGTATCACAACGAGTTCTGGACCGAAGCCAAGGATTTCTGATATCAATGCGCGATAAGGGAGCTGACGGATCTTTTCCGCCGGCTCCCCGGTTTTTACCGGAAAGGAGAGGAGATGAGTAAATGATCCCATCGGCAGTGCTCAACGTGCTTTCGCTCATTTGCAATCTCGCTGTTGTCGTGTTCATGCTCAAGGCGCTGATCACTTTCTTCACCGTCGGCGGAAGCGGCAATATGAAGGTCAAAAAGACCTCCGCGTTCGTTTACTTCACGGTGCAGTCCAACCTCTTCATGGGCGCGGCGGCGCTGATAATGCTGGTTTTCAACGTCATACTGCTCTTTGACCCCGGCGTCACGGTGCCCTATTGGGTGGTGCTCGTCAATTTCGTAATGACCGTCGCCGTGATGCTCACGTTCTGCGTGGTCATGTTCGTATTCGTGCCCGTCACGGGGCTTCACGAGATGATTGAGGGCGACAATATCTTCCTTCACGCGATATCGCCCATAATCGCGCTCGTCACGTTCGTGTTCTTCGAGTATTACGCCCGCCTGCGTCCGACGGCGTTCCTCTGGGCGCTGCTGCCGGTCGTGGTTTACGGCATAGTCTACTATGTCATGGTCATAATAGTGGGCGAGGAAAAGGGCGGCTGGAAGGATTTTTACGGCTTCAACAAGAACGGCAAATGGGCCTTCTCCGCGCTTATGATACTGGTGATGACCCTTGTGATAGCCGCCGCCGTATACTTCGGGCATAACTGTATCGCCTGCGGCTGATGCCGCGGTGAAGCATGAGTATATTTGATCCCCGTCGGGAGTATCTGCGCACCGCGCTGTTGACAAAAGTCATGCGCGGTGCTATATTTTTATGTGAAGCATGCGCGCGGTAAAATGGAATGCGGTGCAAAGCCGCAGCAGCCTCCGCTGCCGTAAACGGTTACGAAAGCTCCACTCACGCCACTGTGGTCGTCCATGGGAAGGCGGAGCGATTAGGCCCGAGCCGTGAGCCGGAAGACCTGCCTTCACGCATGCGTTCGTCGGGCGGCAGAGTCCCGAAAGAATATAATACGGAGGTATTTGAAATGAAATTCTGCAAAAAGACTATCGCGGTCATCATTGCGGCCGCCATGCTCGCGCTTTGCGTTCCCGTATTCGGCGTGACAGAGCCCGAGTATCCCGAAGTACCCGAAGGCTATGACGGATACATAACCTTCGGCGTATCCGCCATCATGATGGGCTGGTGCTATCTCTTGGACCCCGTGCTCGTTCCCGTGCATGAGGGCGAGACGCTCGCCGCGGTAACCGCGAGAGCGTTCGACGAGTACGGCATCGAGTACACCGCGAACGGCACGGTCGAGGAAGGCTTCTATCTCACGGGCGTTGCCTGCTACGAAAAGGATCCCATGGTGCCCGGTTATCTGATGGAGCAGATCCTGGCCTATCCCGAATGGGCGGACGAGCAGTTCGGCTATAACTTCGGCGGCTGGACCGGAAACTTCGTCGACGACAATATGCTTTCGGCTTACGAATACTGCGATCAGGCTGGCTGGATGTTTATGGAGGATGACGTCGCTCCCATGGACGGCGCGGACGTTTTCACAGTCAAGCCCGGCAGCGTCTACACCTGGTTCTTCTCCATCTACGGATGGGGCATGGATTACGGCGTGAGCGACGGTTGGGGCTCCTTCCCCGTATTCGATAACCCCATGGCGGGCGTAAGCCGCACCGAGGTATCGAGGGTACTCGCGCTCGTTTCTGCCGATATCGAGCTCGTCGAGTACGCTTTCGAGCACGCCGAGGACGAGCTTATGGCGCTCCTTGAGCTCTTCTATTCTCCCGAGTCCTCTCAGGAGGAGCTCGACGCCGCTCTCGCCGCTTTTCTCGAGGCGCTCGGTCTCGGCGGCGAATATGAGCCCGGCGACGTCAATATGGACGGCAAGCTCGATTCCGCCGACGCGCTGCTCATAATGCGCTGCGCTATGGGCGTCGGCAGCCTCTCGGGCGCTGCGCTTGAGCTTGCGGATTACGACGGCAGCGGCGTTGTCGATATGGTAGACGCTCTGCTCGTTCTCAGGGCAGCCATGTAATGAGGCGCTCCTGCGTTAAAAGACAGCTTGCGGCGCTGCTCGCCATAATTATTATGGCGGCGGTGCCGCTTTCCGCGTTATCCGCATCCGACTGGCAGGCGCCCTATTCGGGCGTTATGGGCTATCTTGCGGGCAAGGCGCCCTCGTTCGGCTCCGTCGGAGGCGAATGGCTCGTTTTCGCTCTCGCAAGGGGCGGAAGGATATCCCCGCAGGATGATTACTGCGCCGCGTACTGGGCCTCCATCGAGAGCATGCTTCACGGGGTGAGCGGGAACAGGCTGAATCCCAATAAAGCCACGGAAAATTCGAGGCTCGCCATAGCCCTTACCTCCATCGGGAGGGACGCGAGGAGCGCCGCGGGGCACGATCTTATAGAGCCTCTGACGGATCTGAATTACGTTAAGAAGCAGGGCGTCACGGGCGTTGCTTACGCGCTCATCGCAATGGGAGCGCGGTCTTCTTACGGCGAGAGCGCCGCGAGGAACGCCTGCGTGGATCTCCTGCTTGCGGCCCAAAAGCCCGACGGCGGCTGGTCGCTCGGTACCGAGTCCGATCCCGACGCCACGGCGATAGTCATAAGCGCGCTCGCGCCCTATTCCAGGGCGCGTTCGGCGGCGGCGGCGGGAGTCGAGGCGCTTTCCGCGCTGCAGACGGAGCGCGGCGGGTTCGAATCCGTTGGACATTATAACTGCGAGAGCACGGCGCAGGTCGTCATTGCTCTCTCCACCGTCGGAGTCGACGCCGACCGCGATCAGCGCTTTGTGAAAAACGGGCGTTCCGCGCTTGCGGCGCTGCTTGAGTTTTACAGGGGCGGCGGCTTCGCGCATACGGAGGACGGCTCGGTGAACCAGATGGCGACCGAGCAGGCGGCGGAGGCGCTCTGCGCGTATTACCGCTTCAAAAACGGCAGGCGCGATCTTTACGACATGAACGACGTAACTCCCTACGGTTCGGAGCCCAAGCCGACTTCCACGCCGAAGCCCACGGCGACCCCGAAGCCCACGGCGACCCCGAAGCCCACGGCGACCCCGAAGCCAACTGCGACACCGAAGCCCACGGCGACTCCCAAGCCCACGCCCGCGCCGACGGCGGCCCCGACAGGAACGGACGGGGCGGCCGACGAGCCGACCGCAG
>CAMZFO010000028.1 GCA_947306125.1 uncultured Clostridia bacterium
TTTAAGCGGGTTTTATCGGCTGAAAACCTGCATCTCCTTAAGTGAATGCACCCTTTGCCCCGGCTCCAATTTTGTTTGCTTAAAGCCCGTCAATCCGCGTACCATATCTCCGCGTATTCGTCCTGGTTTACGCCGTTTATGAACACGGGGTACTTATACTCCGGGTTCCCGAAGGCGATCTCCACGCGCCCTATCGTGCCGTCCTCGAGCTTCACCTTTGCCCAGCTCTCGTGATCGGTGGAATAGGGGCGGAATGTATCGCCCTTATGGAGCGTCCTCGTTTCGCCGTTTTCAAGCGTCACCTCCATATCGCGCAGCAGCACGTAGGGGGGATGATCCGGGTTCTTCCAATCCCAGTAATAGTATTCCTCCGTGATATCCTCGATGCCGTTCTCGGTCACGGTGAAGCGGCCCACGTTGTAATTGGTGCCGAGTATCTCGGAGCGCTTGGTCATGGGGAGCCCGCGGGTGTGATCGAAAACGAGATCCTCCGGCTCATAGAAGTATTTGCCGTAGCTCGAATCGAACCATGCCTCATACTGCTCAAGCCCGTCGCCCGCCTCGTTCACGCGGAAGGCGCAGGTGAGGTAATCGTTGCTCTCCACGTCGATGCAGAGCAATATCTCCACTCTGTTGTCATCCGGGTCGCAGTCCGCGGCCATAGCCACGCCGTCTCCGCCCCTCTGGGTTATGTATGAAAGGGGATGCGCGGGATCGGCCGCCCTCGTTACCGTGACCTCAAATCCCTCCCATGAATTGCCCTCGCCGAGGGAGGCGATGAGCACGGTATCCTCCTGGCCGTCGCCGTCAACGTCGATGCTCGAGGGCACGTTCGGCAGTATCTCGCAGAAGAAGTCGCCGCCCGGAACGGGTGTGGGCGCGGGAGGCGCGGCAAATCTTGCGGTGTAGGCGTGCCTGCCGCTGATGGGCTCGGCTATGTCCGTGCCCGCAAGCTCAAGAAAACGTTCGGCGGAAACGAAATTTCCCGCTTCATCAAACCAGCCGATAAAATCAAAGTACGTATCCGGCATGGCAACGGCGGTAACTCTGAATGCGCCATCCACCATGGCTGTCGAGGCCTTTACTCTGCCCTGACCCTCCGCTTTCAGATCGAGTACATAGGGATGCTTATCGCCCATGAGCGAACAGTAAACTCCCGTCCTTGATTCCACGTTCAGTTTTTCCACGAAGCCCGCCTCTATGCGCGCCTCGCCGACACAGCCTCCGGTATACACCATGCAGCCATCCGTAAGCGCAGGGCAATCGGCAACAGTGATACTGTCGACCGTCGAATACCATATCCTTATATCGTTCAGTTTTTCAAATCCGATAAGCTCGAGCCGCGCCGGCATATCGCTTTCTATCGGGTCAAAGCTGACGGAAGTCACTCTGCCTTCATTATCCCACTCGACTCCGAAGTCGCTTTCATGCCATGTTTGCGGATCCTTAACGTCAAATCCATCAAAGCAGTAATCGCCAACGGTTTCCGTTGAGCCGGGGATGCCGGTCGAGAAGAATCTCGCCAGAACAAGGTAATCGTGCGCGTTATACCCCTCCGGCACGAACTCCCCGGGATCCTCCGTGGGCGCTTCGGTAGGTTCCTCCGAAGGCGCTTCCGTCGGCGTTTCCGTGGCCGGGGCCTCGGTCGTGGTCTCGGTCGGCTCAGTGCCCGCGTTGGGATCCGCGGGCGACGTCTTGCACCCCAAAAAGCTTATTCCGAGGGCAATGAGCGCAAGCGCCGCTACCGCCGCGGCTATTATCAAGCGGGTCTTAGTCTTCTTTGCCATATGCTTTATCCTCTCTTTCAGCTCTTTTTTGCCACCGGTCATGGCGGTGGCCGCCACGCATATATCCGCACGGGGCTTGAACCTTGATGAAAGCCCTATGAGCGTTAAACCGTAATTCTGCCTCTCCTCCTCGCCGAGCGAAGCTATCGCGCCCGCGTCCGCAAAGAGCTCCGCATCCCTGCGGGAGAGTATCGCGGCTGCCCATACGAGCGGGTTATACCAATGCAGTATCAGCGCAAGGCTGCGCAGGAGCACCGTAAAGCCGTCCCCGTGGCGGCGGTGCGCGCTCTCATGCGCAAGCACGAATCGGCGCTCCGTTTCGTTCTCCGCCGTCTCCTTCGAGATATAGACGGAGTTCAAAAACAGGCAGGATGAGCTTATGCCCTCCACCGCGTATACGGGGCAGTTGAGCTCCGTTTCGAGCCTCACGCGCCTTTTGCGGAGCGAGAGATAAGTTCGCAGATTGACGAATATGAACCATGCGGCCGTAACGGCCATTCCGCAGTACCAAATGGTACTTAAAATATCGGTCAGCTTCACCGCCTTTTTGATGCGCTCAAAGCGCTCGGGCGTGGCGGAGCCGATTATAACGCGCTCCCCGGGAGAGGTATCCGCGCTCTGCGGCGCCGTTGCCTCATCGCCGCTCTGCGGCGCAGTCCCCTGCTGACCGCCCGGAAGCCCCGTCTGCATCCCCGTCTGCGGCGCGGAAACGCGGGGCCTTGAAGCCCTCGGCACTCCGGAAACGACTCCGCTCTCGCTCCTCGAGACCGAGCGTACGCCGCGCACCGCCTCCATATCGCTGATAGTTTCGCTCGCCGTTACCGCGCTTTCAACGCTTACGGGGCTTGAAAGCACCGTGCCGGGTATGAGCAGCCTCAAAAGCACCAGCGCCCAGAGCACGTACCGAAGCCCCGCGCTCATCCTTTTGCCGAATACTGCGCGGATCAGTATCACCGCCAGTATCATGGCGCATGAGGACGCGACCCAAACTATATCAGTCATCGCGCTTCGCCTCCTTCAAAATGCTTATGAGCTCGTCTATCTCGTCGCGGCTCAGCTCCGTTTCCTTCGCCATAGTGCTGACGAGCAGACCTATCCTGTCCATCCTTATTTTTTTAAGGGTGCTTATGGCCTCCTGCCGCACGGCCTCGTCCCGCTTCACGAGCGGGGAATACAGCTTGCGCGGGCCGCCTTCATCCACGCTTACCGCGCCTTTTTCCGCAAGCCTTTTGAGCATCACGTTCACGGTCGATTTCGTCCAGCCCGTATCGGGCTTCATGGCCTCCACCAACCGCCCGAGGGCCTGCGGATGCTCGTCCCAAAGCAGGTTCATGAGTTTCCATTCGCCGTCCGAAAGGGAGATGCCGTTCATATCACATACCTCGTTTCATAGGTTGACATTTGTCGCACCTATATATTAACACGCCGGTTGACAGTTGTCAACCGGTTTTTGTTTTTTAGAATGTGTTTCAGCAGAGCAAAAAGCTTCGGAAGGTGCAAAGGCTTGGCCGGTTCCCTCATCCACCCCCGACCTAAAGGTCGGCGGTCCCCGGAGGGCGGACTGACAGATTCGCTCCCAAGGCCGCCCGTTCAACTCCTTTTTGGGTATCCGAAGGATGGATTCGCCGGATGGTCAAAATCGCCTTCGGCGACCGGAGTTGAACCCCCAAGGGAAGAGGGATCGTCAACAGTAATCAGAGCTTCCGAAGCAGTAAGATGACGCGCTAACAAAAAAGCGAGGTAAAACCTCGCTTTTTAATGTTCAGATCACTCTTTCGAGTATCCGGGCGAATTCCTCAAGCCCTTCCGCATCATGGGCGGTGAACCGCGAGAAGAGCGGGCTGTCTATATCGAGCACGCCTATGACCTTCCCCTCCTTATGCAGGGGCACGACTATCTCCGAATTGGAGGCGCAGTCGCAGGCGATATGGCCGGAAAACTCGTGCACGTTGGGCACGACGAGCGTCCTGTCCTCCTGCGCCGCTGTGCCGCAGACGCCCCTTCCCATGGGTATTTCGATGCAGGCGGTCTTGCCCTGGAAGGGCCCCAGCACGAGGAGGCCTTCCTCAATAAAATAGAAGCCGGCCCAGTTGAGCCCCTCCATGCACTCCATAATGAGCGCGGAGGCGTTTGCAAGGTTGGCTGTGCGGTGCGGCACGCCCTCTGTAAGGGCGGCAAGCTGCGCGTTCAAGGCGGAATAATCGGTCATATGCACTCCTTCTAAAAATAAGTCCCTATCCGGGGGAGCCGGATAGGGACGCGGTCTGTTTTACGCCTTGCAGACTTCCTTTACCCAGCCGTGGGTGTCGGGGATGCGGCCCCACTGGATGCCGGTCAGGGTGTTGTAGAAGTCCATGGTGAGCTTGCCGATCTCGCCGCCGCCGATGACCATGTGCTTATCGCGGTAGCAGAGCTCGCCGACGGGGGATACGACGGCCGCGGTGCCGGTGCCGAACGCCTCGGTCAGCTCGCCGCTCTCGGCGTAGCCGATGAGCTCGTCGATGGAGATATCGCGCTCCTCGACCTCGATGCCCTTCTCACGGGCGAGGGCGAGAATGGAGCGGCGGGTGACGCCGGGCAGGACGGTGTCCTTAAGATCGGCGGTCAGGAGCTTGCCGTTCACGATGAACATCATGTTCATTGCGCCGACCTCCTGGACGTACTTCAGATGCTCGCCGTCGAGCCAGAGCACCTGTGCGAAGCCCTCCTTCGCGGCCTCGTCGCCGGCAAGTATGGAGCAGGCGTAGTTGCCGCCGGTCTTTGCAAAGCCGGTGCCGCCGCGGACGGCGCGGACGTACTTATCCTCGACGCGGATGCGGATGGGCTTGAGGCCCTCCTTATAATAAGCGCCGGAGGGGGAGCAGATGATGAAGTAGACGTAGTGCTTCGCCGCGTGAACGCCCAGAGCCTCGTCGTTTGCGAACATGGTGGGACGGAGGTAGAGGCTGGTGCCGGCGGAATGGGGGACCCAATCCTTCTCGACCTCGACGAGCTTACGCATGGCCTCGACGTTGAAATCGACGTCGATCTCGGGCATGCACATACGCTTCGCAGAGTTGTTGAGACGCTCGGAGTTCGCGTCGGGACGGAACATCAGTATGCGCCCGTCGTCGGTGCGGTAGGCCTTGAGGCCCTCGAATATCTCCTGCGCGTAATGCAGAACGGAGCTCGAGGGATCGAGGCTCAGCCTGTGATAAGGCTCGATGCGGGGATCGTGCCACTCACCGTCATACCACTCCATAATGAACATATGGTCGGTAAAGCGCTTGCCGAAGCCGAGGCTGCCTTCCTCTTCAAGGGTGGGTTTCTGCTTAAGATCACAGCTCAGAGTTACGGGAATTTCCATAATAGACCTCCAAGAAATAATAGTTTTATTTGGGTGCCCCGGCGAAGGGGCGCGGGTTCGTTATTCATCGAGCGGCACGGCGAGGAACCTTTCCCCGACGGAGACCGGCTCCGCTCTGCCGTCCGTCAATTCGATAACGGAGGCGATGAAGCCCTCCGCCTTCTCCTCGGGAACGGATACCCTGAATCCGACCCTCTCGAGGAAATCAATGCCGTCGACGACGGAATTCAACTTTACAAAGCCCTCTATCCCGCCGTAGCGCGGGTAATCGACGCTGAATTCAAGCATCCGGCAGGGGCTCATGAGCCCCACGCCCGCGGCGCCCAGAGCGTCGCTCGCCGAGCGGGAGTAAGCCCTTACGAGACCGCCGCTGCCCAGGAGTATCCCGCCGAAATAGCGGGTGACGACTATGAGCGCGTCCTTGATATCGCGGCGGATGAGCGTGTCCATAATGGGCATGCCGGCAGTGCCGCCGGGCTCGCCGTCGTCGGAAAAACGCTGCGCGCCGCCGGACAATGCGTATGCCCAGCAGTTGTGCGTCGCGTCGAAGTGCTTTTTGCGCACTTCCTTAAGCTTTTCCATCGCCTCCTCCTCGCTCGCGACGGGGAAGCAGCGCCCGATGAAGCGGGACTTCTTTTCCGTGAACTCGGTCTCGGAGGGGCGAAGGACGGTCCGGTAGGGCTTCAGCATTCAGCGCATTTCCTTTAACAGGTCGCCCAGGCGGTGGATGCCCGCGACGATCCTCTCCTCGGGCTCGGCCGAGAAGTTGAGGCGGAAGGTGTTGTCGCCGATGCCGGGCTTGGTGTAGAAGGGGGCGCCGGGAACGTATGCGACCAGCTTTTCGGCAACGGCGCGCTTGTAGATCTCGCTTGCATCCATCCCCTCGGGAAGCGTGACCCAAACGAACAGGCCGCCCTCGGGCATCTCATACTTCGCCCATTCGGGGAAATACTTGCCCATAGCGTCCAGCATTATGTTGAGGGACTTGGAATAGACGGAATTTATGAACTCAAGATGCTCGGCCATCAGATCCTGATTCAGGAACTCGGCGATCAGAGCCTGATTGAGGTTGGGCGAATGGGTATCGGAGCCCTGCTTGGCAATGACCATCTTGCGGACGAGTTCCGCGTTGCCGCAGCAGCAGGCCACCCTGAGGCCGGGGGAGATGGTCTTGGAATAGCTGGTAAGCAGGATCACGTTATCGGAAGTATCGAATGTTTTGATAAGGGGCATTACATTGCCGGAATAGCGGAGCGCGGCATAGGGATCGTCCTCGATAACGAGCATATCGTACTCGGCGGCAAGGCGGGCTGTCATCTTGCGGGCTTCGATATTCATTACCGCGCCGGTGGGGTTCTGGAACGTGGGGATGGTGTAGAACATAACGGGGCGGGTCTCGCGGACTATCGCCTCAAGCTCATCGGCGTGCACGCCGTCCTCATGCATGGGAACGGAAACGATGTTCGCCTGAGCGAGCTTGAAGATCTGGATCGCGCCGAGGAAAGTGGGCTCCTCGACGAGCACGGTGGAACCGGGGTTGATCATGACCTTCGCAAGCAGATCGAGGCCCTGCATGGAGCCGGTCATGGTGATGACGTTGTCGATCGTGGCGTCGGTGATGCCCAGAGGAGGAAGCACCTTCTCAAGATACGCCCTGCGGAGAGGCATATAGCCCTCGGTGGGACCATACTGCAGAAGCACGTCGCCCTTATCGGCTATGAGCTCCTTGGCGGTCTCGGCCGCCCACTCCTTGGGGAAGCACTCCTTGGCGGGATTTCCGCCGCCGAAGCTGATTATCTGGGGATTGCCGAGGACCTTGAAAAGCTCACGGATGGCGCTGCCCTTCACGCCCTTGATGCGTTCGGAAAACTGCATTGTTGTTACCTCCGTTATTTGCCTTGACGCGGACACACCGACCGCTTCCGGCATGATATAGTTACACAAGCCTATTTTACAAGGTTTCAGTCGGGTTTTCAAGTATATTTTAAGGTATACAAAAATGAGGCTTGACAGGGGCAATACTTCGTGATATGATGTATACCATGAAAAGAGGTATCACGTGAAAGGAGGTATAGCATGGACATACAGTTAAAGCGCGGTCTGCTGGACGTCTGCGTGCTCGCGGCGATCAAGAACGAGGATTCATACGGCTATAAGATGCTGAAGGATATGAAGCCCTACGTGGAGATGTCCGAGTCGACCCTTTACACGATCCTGAAGCGGCTCGAGACCGCCGAGATGCTCACCGTGCGCTCCGCCGAGCATGGCGGCAGGCTCCGCAAATACTATCATATAACGAGAGCGGGCCTGAACCGCATAGAAGAATTCCGCGGCGACTGGAAGGAGATCGTGGCAATCTACCGATTCGTAACGAGAGAGGAGGCCGGGCAATGACAAAGAATGAATTCTTGCAGGGCTTGAGGAAAAGCCTGACGGGGCTTCCGGCGGACGATCTCGAGGAGCGCCTTGCCTTTTACGCGGAGATGATAGACGACCGCGTGGAGGAGGGCATGACGGAGGAGCAGGCGGTGGCCGAAACGGGCACCCTGGAAGAGGTTACGGAGCGGATAATCAGCGAAACGCCCCTTAAGACGCTCGTTAAGGAGCGCGTAAAGCCCCGCCGCAGGCTCAAGGGCTGGGAGACGGCGCTGCTCATAATCGGTTCGCCGGTATGGTTCCCCCTGCTCATAGCGGCCTTGGCCGTGCTGTTCGCCCTGCTCATATCGTTCTACGCCGCAATATGGTCCGTCGTGATCGCGGTGTTCGCGGTAGGAGCGGCGCTCGCCGTCTCCGCCGTGGGCTGCTTCTGCGGCGCGGGCGCGCTGGCCCTGACCCGCCGCTGGGCAAAGGCCGGGGTATGCCTTGCCGCATCGCTGATACTGGCGGGGCTCTCGATACTGTGGTTCTTCGTGTGCAAAGGCGCCGTTAAGGCGGCGGCATGGCTCACCAAAAGGACCCTGTTCGGGGTCAAATCGCTGTTCGTCGGCCCCGGGAATAAAAACTCAAAAAGCAAATAAGCAATTTTAAGGAGGAAAGTATGAAAAGATCTTCAAGGAACTGGCTCGTCGCCGCCGCGGTGCTCATAGTGCTCGGCATGATATTCTTCGGCATGGTGTTCGCGCTCACGGGCTGTGAAAAGCTCAGGCCGGAGCCGCTCGTTACCAATACCTGCTCGCCAGAGGGCGAATTCGATAAGCTGAGCTTCGATATAGACATTTCGGATCTGGAGCTCGTTCTCTCGGAGGACGGCTCGTTCAGCGTGGAATGCTATGAATCCGAAAGCGCCAAGCACGAGGTTGCCGTAAGCGACGGCACTCTGACGGTCAAAATGAAGGAGGACGAGCTCAAATGGTATGACAAAATATTCGCCGCGAGCCGCTGGCTGACGGAAAAGCCCAAGGTGACCGTGCGCCTGCCCAGGGCGGAATTCAGCGAGCTCACCGTCGAGAGCGACACCGGCAAGATAACGGTGCCCGACGGCTGCACCTTCGGCAAAGTGCAGATAACGGACGATACCGGCGCGGTCAAAATAGGTGCGGTAAAGGCGAATGAGATGAGCGTGTCGATCGATACCGGCGCGGCGTCGCTCACCGGGACTGAGGCCGAGAGGCTGAAGGTCAAGGCGGATACCGGCTCCATAAAGCTCACCGGAGTCAAGGCGGGCCCCCTCGACGTGACGAACGATACGGGCGCGATAGTGCTCGAGAACGTAGAATGCGCCTCCCTGAACGCTGAATGCGACACGGGTGCAGTAAAGCTCGTGAACGTAAACGCGGAGGGCGAAATGACGGTCGAGAACGACACCGGCTCCATCATATTCGAGAACTGCCGCGCGGCCTCCATCGAAGCCACAGCCGATACGGGCAGCATCAAGGGCACGCTTGCCTGCGAGATGGTATTCGACGCCAGGAGCAGCACCGGCAGCGTTAATGTGCCCGATTCCACCTCCGGCGGCCCCTGCAGGCTGCGCACCACCACGGGCAGCATCAAGATAGAATACGCCGCGCATGAGTGAAGACGCCCGTGAATAAAACAGAAGAATAACGAAGCGGCTCCGCCGCCTGATGAAAAGAAGACGCCCGCATCAGCGAAGCGTCTTCATTCCTTCATCAGCCCGCTGACGCGGGCGTCTTCATTTGATCACTCGACCGGGAACGCGTCGATAATGCCCATCACCTTGCGCTGAATGAGCAGGGCGTCGGAAAGATCTACGGTATCGTCGCCGTTAACGTTGCAGTGACCGAAGCAGATGCTCTCCTCGGCCTCAAGATCCATGCAGAAGCGGATGAGGAGCAGCACGTCGGAGGTATCGACGTCGCCGTCGCCGTCAACGTCGCCCCAGAGGAACGAGGGCTGAGGCTCATCGCCCTCGCAGACCACGGGAACGCTGTTCATGTAGCAGATGTAGTTCTCGTAATCGTCAACGTAGCACCACTCGTAATCGAGCTCGATATCGTCGTCGGTCAGGAACACGCAGTCCTCGGCGAAATAGTAGCCCTCGTAAGCCCAGATCTGGCAGCCCTCGGAATACTCGTGACCCGCAATGAATACGTGCTCGTCGCTCCACATCTGCTGCTGATCGGTCTCGTCGCGCCAGCCGCCGTAAATGAGGAAGTAGGGAGCGTCCTCGGGGGTCTCGAGGAACATATGGTCTATGCCGGCGACGCCCTCGACGGGAGAGCCCCAGCCGTTGACAACGACCTCGTGAATGGGGATGAGCTCGGGCTCGCCGCCCTCAAGGGAAACGCCCTCGGCCTCAACAAGATCGACGTCGAGATAGAACCAGTCGGTGCAGTTGAAGTGACGGATGGCAAAATAGATCTCGCCGGGCTCAATGCCGTTCACGCCGGAAAGATCGACGGTGTAATGATACCAGGAGCCCATAGCGCGGTTGACGGAGGCCGTCATATCCCATGTCTCGACCTGGATCATCTGGGCGGGATCCGCGGAATTGCCCACGAACACGCCGAAATGCTCATAGGGATAATCGGCGTCCTGCGCGCAGGCCCAGAAGCCGAAGCCGACCGCGGAAAGATCGTAAGCGTAAAGCGCGGGGGTGAAAGCCCAGTTGTCGGGATGCAGAGCGCCCGCCATGGAGTCGTAGGATTTCGAGGTCAGCATATCCTCGCCCGAATAGGCGGAGATGAGATAACCGGCCATTGCAACGGAAGCAAGCTCCCAGTTATAGCCGTCGCCGTCGCCGTCGACGAAGGTCCAGCCCTCGACGCCGTTCTCGAAGTCCCAGGTAAGGTTGTCGCGCACGGGCAGGGCGCCCGCCCTTTCGGCGGAACCCGCAAGCGCACCTGCGGGGATGAGCGCCATGACCATCGCCAGTGCGATAAGCATGCTCGTAAGTTTCCTGATCATGTGAGTTCCTCCTTTGAAATTCTGATAGTTTTATTCTTCTTTAAGCCTTCCCCGGGCGGGGAAGGGGGACCGCCGCGAAGCGGCGGCGGATGAGGGGCGTATACTTCATATGGAATTCCCGCCGGGAATTCCAACATTGTTTTCTTCTTCCGGCGTCTTGCCCTTCAGCAGGAGCAGCTTTTCCGCCAGAAGGCCGGAGAGCCCGGAAAGAATGGCGTAGGTGGAGATGAGGTCGCTCGTCTTTTCGACGGAGGCGTTGGTCCTGCGCTCCTCGTGATGCAGCATGGGAGCCGCGATTATGCGCACGGTCTCAACGAAGAACTCCGCCGCGATGCGGTGCCTCTCGCGGTAGGCGGTGTAGATCTCGCGCACCTGCTCCTCGGGGATGTCGTTCGGGATCATCTGAGTGAGCGTGGATATGGTAAGGCTCTGCTTCAAGGTGCAGATCATCACGAGATATGCGATGTGTATGCGGTAATACTTCTTCTTGAAGGGCTTGGGCATATACCGGTTGCGGACGTAATTGTTTATGGTCGCAGCGGTTATGAACTGCTCGTCCTTGAGCTCGGGGGGAAGATAATCGAGGTATTCGGTAAGAAGCGAAAGCACCTGCTCCATGTAAAGCCCCAGATCGGGTATATCCTCCCATGCGGGGAGCTTGTATTCGTTAATGAATTTTTCCCATCTGCGGAGCTTTTTTTCAATGAAGGCATTGTCATAATCCATAAATCAGCTCATCTCCTTTGACTTTGCCTCTATTAATACAATCTATTATACTCCCCTGCGGCGTATTTTTCAAGAATAATTTGAAAAAGCACTTGACATAATGCGCTCGGCGTGATAATTTAATGTAAAGAATTAGATAGAGAAAGGAGTCGTTATGACTTTTTCTTTTAAGATAGTGACCGATACCTCCGCCAACCTGCCTTCCTCCCTGCTTGAAAAGCACGGGATAGAGGTCATCCCGTTTTATTACGGCATGGAGGGGGAGGAGCACTGCTGCCTCGATACCGAAGCCTTCGAGGACGGTGAGGGCGAGCAGTATTACGCCAAGCTCAAGGCGGGCGTGAGGGTCACCACCTCGCAGATAAATCCCCAGACCTATATCGACTTTTTCGAGCCGATACTTGCCCGCGGGGAGGATCTGCTCTATATCGGCATGTCCTCGGGCATAAGCAATTCATATAATTCCTCCGAGGCCGCGGCCGAACAGCTTCGCGGGAAGTATCCGGAAAGGAAGATCGTCGCTTTCGACACCCTTGCCGCTTCGCTCGGCGAGGGGAAGGCGGTGCTGCGCGCGGTCGGCTGCCGCGATAAGGGCATGAGCATGGAGGATACCATAGCCGTGCTCGAGGCGGAGCGCCACGATCTTTATCAGACGGTGCTGCTGGACGATCTCATGTTCCTCCACAGGGGCGGCAGGGTCTCGGCTCCCAAGGCGCTTTTGGGCACGGTGCTCGGCATCCGCCCCATACTGAAGGGCGATACCGGCGGGCATCTCGTCGTCTGCGGCAAGACGAGGGGCAGGAAGCGCGGGCTCGAGGCGCTGGCGGATAAGTATGAGAAGCTCATCGACAGGTCCCGCGATCAGCTCGTCGGCATCGCTTATACCGACTGCCCGGAGGACGCGTATGAGCTCCGCGATATGCTGGCAAAAATATGGAAGCCGGCTGAATTCATGGTAGTAAGGTATGAGCCGGTCACAGGCTCATACGCAGGCCCCGGAACCGTCGCGCTGTTCTTCGACGGGCTTAAGAACGCAAGAGATTTTTAATCAAGAGGTCAATATGAACAACTATATCATCTTCTCCGATACCGGCTGCGACATCCTGCCCGATAAGCTTCGGGAGTGGGAGGTCAGGAACATAGACCTTACCTTCAATAAGGAGGGCGAGGGGATCGACTATACCCAGGCGGAAATGCCGACCAAGAAATTTTACGAGCAGATGCGCGCGGGCACGGTATTCAGGACCTCCGCCGCCAATGCAGACGCCATCAGGAAGGCGTTCCTGCCCACTCTTCACGAGGGGCATGACATACTCTACGTCTGCTTCGGTTCGGGCCTGAGCTCCACGGTCGGCACCGCCAAGCTCACCGCGGAGGAGCTGATGCGCGAGTTCCCCGAAAGGAAGATAATCGTCATAGACTCGCTCTGCGCGTCGGCCGGTCACGGGCTGCTGCTCTGGTTCGCCGTCGACGGCAGGCGCAGGGGACTCTCGCTTGAAGAGAACGCCGCCGAGATCGAAAGGATACTCCCAAACCTCTGCCATTGGTTCACCGTGGACGATCTCGTGTATCTCAAGAGGGGCGGCAGGGTGTCGTCCGCGGCCGCATTCTTCGGCGGCATGCTCAATATAAAGCCCGTGCTGCACATGGACGACGAGGGGCACCTGATACCCATGATGAAGGTGCGCGGCCGCCACGCCTCGCTCAAGGCGATGGCAAAGAAGTTTACCGAGACCGCCGTCGACCCCGCGCACTGCACCTATTTCATATCCAACGGCGATTGCCCCGAGGATGCGGAAAAGCTTGAGAACATGATATTTGCCGAGCACGGCAACCACGCCGCGCTCATTACCGACATCGGCCCCGTTATCGGCGCCCATTCCGGCCCCGGAACGCTCGCCATCTTCTTCATCGGGACCCACAGGTGATCTGCCGCGGAGCGCCGCGGGTGTATGCGGGTATTGATATGAAGGATCCGGGGATCGCTCTATCCCCGGATCCGTTTTTATCGGCTCTGCCGCGTTCTGTTCAGGCTTCCCGTCAGTCCAGTATCCTGCCGTCGCGCGATATAGTTACGACCTGCCAGGGTATGAATTTGCCGCTGGCCTTAAGAGCGCTCTCGGCGGCGCGCTGGAGCCCTCCGCAGCAGGGGACCTCCATGCGGACTATGGTCACGGACTTGATATCGTTATCGCGGATGATGGCGGTCAGCTTCTCGGCGTAATCGACCGCGTCGAGCTTCGGACAGCCTATTACGGTCACCTTCCCGCGCATGAAGTCCTCGTGCATATTGGCGTAGGCGTAGGCGGTGCAGTCGGCGGCGATGAGCAGCTTTGCGCCGTCGAAGAAAGGAGCCTGCGTCGGAACGAGCTTTATCTGGCAGGGCCACTGAGCAAGGCGTGAAACAGCCCTTGCCGCCGCGGGGGAAGCGTCGTCCTCGTGCTTGAACTGCATCAGCGCGGAGCCCGGGCAGCCGGGACGGTGTTCGTGTTTCATTTCCATCTTCTTTTCCTCCTTCGCTTTCTTTACAGCCGCCTCGTCGTATTCGGGAGCCTCGCGCTCCTCGAAGGTGATGGCGCCGGCGGGGCAGGCGGGCAGGCAGTCGCCGAAGCCGTCGCAGAAGTTCTCGCGCACGAGCTTCGCTTTGCCGTCCACCATCTCTATCGCGCCCTCGTGGCAGGCCTCGGCGCACAGGCCGCAGCCCGTGCATTTGTCTTCGTCAATGTGGATTATCTTGCGTATCATATTATTAATCCTCCTTCTCGATCTTGAAAATGTTCATAACGTCGCTGTCGGGGCAGCAGAACAGCACTTCGCCGCTCCTCGCCCTCGGGGGCTCGCCGCCGTAGCGGAGTATGTCGATATAGGGGAACGCCACGTGCGCCGCCATAGGGCAGAGCGCGCCGCGCTCGGTGTCGAAATCGAAGCTGTCGCCGACCTTGTGTCCCCTGTGGCAGGGGCATTCGCCGCGGCGTCCGACGAGGGTTATCCTGATTTTCGGCTTCATTGTCTGCCTCCTCTTGTTTTTTCGGCTTGATTATAGTATCATTCGGGCATAAAGTCTGTTGTATTTACAACGAAAGTGAGCTTTTTATGAAAAAATACGTGGATATCCTGAAAAGGTCGAAGCTTTTTGCGAACGTCAGCGAGGATGAGATCGGCGGCATGCTCTCCTGTCTTGACGCGCATGAGAGGCATTATAAAGAGGGCGAATTCGTGTTCCGCCAGGGCGAAAGGGTGAAGAGCGTCTCGGTGCTGGCAGAAGGCGCGCTGCTCGTGCAGGCGGACGATTACTGGGGCAACCGGAGTATTATCACCTCCGTAGGCGTAGGCGAGCTCTTCGGGCAGGCGTACCTCGCGGGCGAGGCGATAATGAACGATGTCATAGCGGCAAAGGATTCGGCCGTCATCTTCTTCGACGCAAAAAGGGTGCTGACGACCTGCTCCTCCGCGTGCCCCTTCCACAATCAAGTCATACGCAATCTGTTCTTCGCCCTGTCGGAAACCAACCTCCGCCTCGTCACGAAGCTCGGGCATATCCAGAAGCGCACCACGCGCGAGAAGCTTATGAGCTACCTTTCGCTGATGGCGAAGAAGGCGGGGAGCAGCTCTTTCACGATCCCGTTCAACCGGCAGGAGCTCGCGGATTTCCTCTCCGTCGACCGCAGCGCGATGAGCGCGGAGCTCTGCAAAATGCGCGACGAAGGCCTGCTGAAGTTTAACAAAAGCTCCTTCACGCTTTTGTGAAGGAGCCGTTTTGCGCTGATAACGCGTCACCCGATCCGCTTCTCGAACCGGAACATCCCCTCGGGGAACTGCTCCCTGTCCCCGGCCTCAAGGGGGAGAAGTATCACGTTTGCCATATGCTGCCTCCGTAAATATGATGCGCCCGCGCCCGGCGGCTTGATCGTTACAGCCCCTCTTTTAAGCGCGTCCCCGCCCCGCGCAGAGCGGCAGCGAGCTCTTTTATCATGCCCTCGCAGCCTTCGGTCACGTCGTCCCAGGTCTCATCGAAATCCCCGGTGTACCACGGGTCGGCGACCTCCTGCCCGGGCCTCCCGGCGTAATCGAGCAGAAGCCTTATCCTGTTATCGGGATCGCCGCCCGCGATCCTTTGAACGCTTCGGACGTTCGCGCGATCCATGCAGACTATCAGGTCATAGTATTCATAATCGCCCTTCGTCATCTGCCGGGCGTGATGACCGGAGCAGCCTATCCCGTGCTCCGCGAGCTTTCGCCTTGCCGGGGGATAGACGGGATTGCCCGTCTCCTCGCGGCTCGCTGCGGCGGACGCTATCTCAAAGAGGGACTCAAGCCCTCTTTTTTTGACCAGATCCTTCATAACGAACTCCGCCATCGGGCTGCGGCAGATATTCCCGTGGCAAACGAACAGTATCCTGATCATAACGTACCGGTTTATTTCAGCTTCGCACCGACCT
This sequence comes from uncultured Clostridia bacterium, assembly GCA_947306125.1. Classification (GTDB taxonomy): domain Bacteria; phylum Bacillota; class Clostridia; order Christensenellales; family CAG-138; genus UBA3857. The sequence continues at coordinate 15,666 of CAMZFO010000028.1, forward strand.
TGAACGCGTCCGCGACCTTATCGCCGAGCGCGAGGTAGGCGTAGTTGGCGGGATCGAACGCGATGGGCTTGAGTTTCTTTATGTCGATATGGCCGTCGGTCATTACGCTCTCGTCGGCGGAAACGTTAACGATCTCGCCTATGAGGATACCGTTCTCGAAGCTCTTAACGGTGCATTCGAGCGCCATGGGCAGCTCGTCGATGAGCGGCGCGTCCACGAATTCGCTCTTTGAGGCATGGAAGCCCGCCCTCTCGAACTTGTCGGGGACCTTGCGCGCGGATTCTATGCCCACGTAATCGCAGGCGACGACGTGATCCTCCGTAGCCATGCTGACGGTGAAAGCCTTCCTCACAGCAAGATTGTCGGTGGTCTTGTGCTCGCCGAGGCTGATCGTGATCTCCTTGAAATCCGTCGTGATGCCCCACGCCGCGTTCATCGCGTTGGGAACGCCGTTCTCGTCGTAAGTCGCGATTATCAGCACCGGCTGCGGCAGCATGATGGGTTTAGATCCGAAATTGACTCTGCTCATGTTGGTTATCCTTTACCTTTCCTGTGTTATTTGATGTTTTTGGTCTGCAAAACTGCCGCCGTCACGCGGCAAAGCCGACTTTGTATGCAAGGTCTGTCCGTGAAGCGGGAGCATTCCCTTCCGCTTTGGCATGGGTCTCAAAGCGGCTCGCACCGAGTATCTAAGCTTCCGTTCTGCTCCCGCCGGACCACGGTTTGCCGGTAAAAGCATACCATACCCGCGCCGGATTTTCAATCTCCCCAAACTAAAACCGCCGCCCTCGTGCGAGAGCGGCTGACGGGAGCAGATGACTTGAACGAATGATTCACGGCTCATACCGCTCCATTATCTCAAGTATATCCGTTTGATAGACGCTGCCGTTCAGCACGCTCCCATCCGGGCCGAAGGAGATGGTTTTTACGTCCTCCGGGTCTTCCTCGTAGGGGTTTGGTACCGGCGCGCTTTCGTCAAAATACTCGCGGAGATATTTCAGGGCGTTCCCGGCGGGGAATACTACGTTGCCCTGATTAAGGGAGATATGCAGGGGCTCGAACTGCCGGATGATCTCCCAAGTGCGGTTATTGTACGGATTCGAGTCTTCCCTGCTTACCAGCCACGCGGGCTGCAGACGGATGGGGACGCCGGCTTCCGCGGCCTTTTTTGCAAAATCGAATACCGGCTCCAAAGGAATATGCTCCTGATGAAAGGCGTCCACCGACAAAAGCAGATCGTTTACGCCGCTGTTTTTGAGAGCTCCGACGACCGATCCGATCCTTTCGGGATCCTTTGAAAAATACCCGTTCGTGATCACCTGCCTCTTTTCGATCCCAAGCCCGGCCGCCGTTTTGTGTATCGCGCAGACCACGTCAGGGTACAGGAGCGGCTCGCCTCCGAACGTCATAACGGTTTTGATGCTGTAATAAGCGCAGATCTTTTTGATCGCCTCCGCGGCAATATCCGCGTCGATATGCCCGCTAAACCCTTCGTGGTCGCCCTCCGAACAATGCCTGCACTTTCCGGTGCACGCCGGAGTTACCGTAAACTCTATCTTTTTAAGATTTCTGAAGCGATAATTCACTTCCCGCAAGGCTCCCTTCAACTCCCGATTACCATGGGTCAAGTTTACCACACCCGCGCCGTGTTTTCAATCGAAAGAGAATTGCCGCCCTCGCGTGAGAGCGGCAAAAGTTTTGCACATTCAAATCAGCGGCACGTCGTTAATCAGAACGCCCACTTGCCGCGGCGGAATATGGGAACGACCTTCCCCTCGCGGGT